>JBKJON010000572.1:0-2712 GCA_046595715.1 Marmoricola sp. | reverse complement strand
ATTTCGACCTCGCCCCAGGTGGGTCCAAACCCGCCGGAAGTGGTCTCACAGTGACCTACTCGGTCGAGGTAGAGGAAGGACTTCCGTACTCCCCAGCCGACATCGCGGACGTCGTTCACCGCGTGCTGCGAGACGACCGCGGGTGGGCTGCGGTCATGTCTAGGTCCCTGCAACGAGTCTCGTCGACTCCGACCTTCCGGATCCGGCTAGCGACGCCCGAGACAGCGGACGCGCTTTGTGCGCCGCTCGATACCGACGGACGCTTGTCCTGCCGAAACGGACAGATGGTGGTCCTCAACGCATGGAGATGGGCGAACGGCGCCCATGCCTATGATGACAATCTCAGGGACTACCGTGTGTACATGGTCAACCACGAGTTCGGGCACGCTCTCGGAAACGGTCACGTCACGTGCCCCAAGGAGGGAAGTCCGGCTCCGGTCATGGTTCAGCAGACGAAGGACCTTGAGGGCTGCACCTCTAATCCGTGGCCCACGGCCAGTTGAGCAACTACTATGACGCCTAGTCGAGAGGTGGGGCATGTTGCTTGCACGAAGAGTCACCGTCGCAGGTACCGCTGCTGTCGTCACGGCACTCGTGATCGGGATTCCGACCGGGATCATCGAGACCTCGTGGTACCAGCGGATGACCCCGGTGCTGTGGTGGAACTACCCGGTCTGGGTTCTCTCGGCTTTGCTCACTGGCCTGCTCGTCGCCACGTACGTACGCGATCCGGCGCTTCCGGTGCCGCCGTCTCAGGGCGGCAAGACCTTCCTCGGGAGCATGCTGTCTCTCTTCGCGGTCGGTTGCCCGATCTGCAACAAACTCGTGGTGATGGCGATCGGAGTAACCGGGGCGCTCAATTGGTTCGCTCCGATCCAACCCGTGCTCGCCCTGGGCTCTCTCGGGCTGCTGGCCTACGCCTTGTGGGCGCGTCGTCGCGCAGCCGTCGAATGCCGAATCGCCCTCGCCAACGTGCCGCAGAGGGCAGTACGCGATGCCGGGGTTGTCTAGTGCGCGGCCGGGTCTTTGGCTTCGTTGCTGCTCTGCTCCTTGCCGGGTTGGGCGGATGGCTAACCGTTGAGGGTCTGGGGTGGGGCTCTAGCAGCGGAACCTCCCGAGGGTGGGCCACGGTGGGACCAATTCTGGGTGGACTTGGCGTCGCCCTTCTTCTTGTAACCGTCCGCAAGCGTTGAGCCGGCTCTCGGGGGCAAGCTAGAGGTTGGGCGCTCCACGTCGCTCCGGCTGGTGCACGATTGCGGCTCGAAGTCGGACCGGCCCTGGCTTGTACGGTTCGGCGGGTCTCAGCGAGTTCGGCTCAGGTCGGAGCCGGGTGCGGGCGGTGGTGATCAGGTCGGTCTGCACCGGTGCCGTGAGCGAGATGGACCGGGCACGCATCGGCTTCACCAGTTCGGGGCCGCAATCGTCGATCCGCGGGACCGGTAGGCGCAGGAAGTAGAGCCGTTCCCTGGCGCCTTGCTCGATGAGCTCGCGGATCCTGTCGTCGACGCGAGCGAACAGGCGGTCGAGCTGCCGCACTCGCTTGGAGTCGGCAAGATCGGCTCTGATGGGCGACGTTGGTCTTCACCGAACCTTCACGGCGCGCCCTGTCGAACCTCCATCCGTGGGGTACAGGCTGAGGGCAGAGTCCAAACCAAGGAGATGGTGACGATGAGCCCCCTGAGCCACATGAAGTACATGGTTCTCGGAGGCGCGGGCGTGATGGTGGTCGCGCTGCTCTTCGGCGTACCGCTGCAGAGCGCGCTGTTCTTCGGGATCCTGCTGGCCTGCCCCCTGATGATGATCTTCATGATGGGCGGCCACAGCGCAGGCCACGGACACGGTCAGAGCGACGGCAAGGACACCAAGAACCAGCAGGCAGGCGAACACAGCACCCAACCCCACCGAATGTGACCGGCCGCTGTGAACACGCGCGGGCTGCACAACGATGTCGGCTCCCGATCGTCTCGACCCGTGGCACACGCTGATCACGGAGCGCGGGGTGATCGGGAGCCGGATGGCCAACGGGACGGGGACGTTCCCGTATGCGCGCCAAGCACCCTAGAGAACTCCGGCGCTGAGGAACTAAGCACGGTTGGCAAATTGCGAGCGCATGCCGAGCACTCCGCTTGCGCGTGCGGAGCGGTGACCGGACCGTGCGACTCAGGAATCGCCCAACAGGCGTCCGAGTCACACGGCCTTGAACTGTTGTGCCGTGCGGTCGAAGGTGAGACGGAACCGCTCGCAACGGTGACGTTGCTGTTGCGGCTGTGCCGTGACGAGCACAGGACGCTGTGGGAGTGCGCCCACGAGCCGAACAACCTGCAGACGGTTGTGGCCCTCACGGACCTCCTGACCCCCCTCCTTCCGCCACTAGGCGCGGAAGACGCGGAAGGCACTGTCCCACCCCGCCTTCGAACGCGGATGGCCGCCGCCCTGCGGCTCTCAGGCGACGTGCCACCGGTGGTCGTGGCTCACGCACTCGCGGATCTGCTCGATGCACGGTTCTGGCCCTCCTACGCGACATCGTTTAGCCGCCGAAGCCCGTACCAGCCGGGAGTCGGTGACCCGATGCCGATCAGCAACCCGGACGTTCGCGGGGTGGTGGACATGACGTTGACGTCGCCACCGTGGCGACTGGCCAACCGGATGGACTCGACCAGGCATCTGCGGCTCGCTGGCGAGTGGGCGGTGCAGTTCCGTGTCGTCTTCGAC
>JBKJON010000494.1:0-5332 GCA_046595715.1 Marmoricola sp. | reverse complement strand
AGGACATCCCCGCCTGGCTGGCGGCGCTGCGGGAGCTGGAGGGCGTGTCGGACGGCCCCGTCGGGGCCACCGGCTACTGCATGGGAGCGCGACTCTCGGTGCGCACCGCCAACCTGGACCCCGACGTGGCGGCCGTGGGGGGCTTCCACGGCGGCGGCCTGGTCACCGATGGCGACGACAGCCCCCACCGGGGCCTGGCCTCCGCCCGAGCAGAGTTCGTCCTCGGCCACGCCGACCACGACCGCTCGATGCCCCGGGAGGCCGTCGCCGCACTGGGGGAGGCGCTGGCCGAGGCCGGGCTGACCTCGCTCAACGAGGTCTACGAGGGGGCGGCCCACGGCTACTCGATGGCCGACACCGCGGCGTACGACGAGACCGCCGCCGAGCGACACTTCCTCGCGCTCGAGGCTCTCTTCTCCCGGACCCTCTGAGCCGCCCCGAGCCGGGGCCACCCTGCTGGAACGTTCGCGCGCGCAGACGTTCCGGTGCGAGGCTGGCCCCTATGACTGGCGAGATCCCCGGACTCACCCGGGCCGAGCTGGAGCACCTCCAGCTCGACCGGCTCAGGAGCACGCTGCGAGCGGCGTACGAGCGCGTGCCGCACTACCGCACGGCCTTCGACGACGCCGGGGTGACCCCCGAGGACCTCGTGCAGCTCTCGGACCTCGCCCGGTTCCCGTTCACCACCAAGGCGGACCTGCGCGCGAACTACCCCTTCGGCATGTTCGCCGTCCCGCGTGAGCAGGTGTCCCGCGTGCACGCCTCGAGCGGCACCACCGGGAAGCCGACCGTCGTGGGCTACACCCGCGAGGACCTCGACACCTGGGCCGAGGTGATGGCCCGCTCCATCCGGGCGGCCGGCGGGCGACCTGGGGACCTGTGTCACGTGGCCTACGGCTACGGGCTGTTCACCGGTGGTCTGGGGGCGCACTACGGGGCCGAGCGCCTGGGGTGCACGGTGGTCCCGGTCAGCGGCGGGATGACCGAGCGACAGGTGCAGCTGATCCTCGACTTCGGTCCGCGGATCATCATGGTGACCCCGTCGTACTTCTTGGCGATCCTCGACGAGCTCGAGGCGCAGGGCGTCGACCCGCGGTCGACGTCGCTCGAGATCGGGATCTTCGGCGCCGAGCCGTGGACCGACCAGATGCGGCGCACCGTCGAGGAGCGCAGCGGCATCCGGGCGGTCGACATCTACGGGCTCTCCGAGGTGATGGGTCCCGGAGTCAGCCAGGAGGCGGGGGAGACCCAGGACGGCCTGCACGTGTGGGAGGACCACTTCCTGCCCGAGGTGGTTGATCCGGTGACGCTCGAGGTGCTGCCCGACGGCGAGGAGGGCGAGCTGGTGTTCACCTCGCTGACCAAGCAGGCGATGCCGATCGTGCGCTACCGCACCCGGGACCTCACCCGGTTGCTTCCCGGTACGGCGTACCCCGCCTTCCGGCGGATGCAGAAGGTCACCGGCCGCACCGACGACATGATGATCGTGCGCGGCGTGAACGTCTTCCCCTCCCAGATCGAGGAGCAGATCCTCGCCGTCGAAGGGCTCTCACCCCACTACCTGTGCGTGCTGACCCGCCCTGGCAACCTCGACGAGCTGGTGGTCCGGGTCGAGCACGCGACCGGGCTGCCGTCCGGCGTACCCGACCCCGAGGCCCTGGGCGCGGCCCTCAGCCTGCGGATCAAGCACCGGGTCGGGGTCACGACCCGGGTCGAGGTGCTGGCCCCGCACGCTCTGGAACGTTCGCTCGGGAAGGCGAGACGCATCAGCGACCAGCGCTGAGCGATGGGTTCGCGCGCGTGGGGCCCGAACGTCTGGGAGGGAAATCTCGACGTCCGAGCCCTACGGCTGTGCAGTGCGGACCTCAGCGTCTGGTCGGTTCACTCGTCCCCCGGCGGCGAGTGACCCAGGCCGTCATGCCGTGTGCGCCCTGCGAGGGTCAGGCGACGACCCTCTGGTGGTGAGGAGCAGCTGCGCTGAGCGCAGATACATCCAGGTGCGAGCGAGGTTACGCCCTGTGCCCGCTCCAGGCCCACACCTTTTGTCCACCATCCGGGCGCACGTCTCATGCTCACCATCCGGCGCCGAAGCTGAGCAGGGGGACGACGTCGCCGGCGCCGGTGGACACCTCCGCGAGAGCGTCTGCCGGCGCCGCTCCGGCGGCGACCAGCGCGTGCCAGCGAGCCAGGGTCTCGCAGGCGACGTCGTCGGCGATGAGCACGGGGGAGGACAGGACCGTCCGCGCTCCCGCGTGCAGCCAGGCGGCGCTCATCCCGATCGCCTCCTCGCCGTAGCGCACCGAGACCCGTCCGAGCTCGCAGGCCGAGAGCACCACCGTCTCGGGCGTGCGGGCCAGCAGGTCGATGTCGTAGCCGAACCACGGCCCGTCGGCGAGCTCGATCGCCGAGAACAGCGGGTTCTCGCCGGTGTGCCGACCGTGACCCGCCAGGTGGAGCACGTCGACCTCGCTCGCCAGCGCGGCGACGTGGGCGGCGGTCGCCTCGTCACCACAGAGGACCGTGGCTGCCGACCACGCCGTCGAGGCGCGGGTGACCTCCTCCTCGCCGCGGGCCACGCGCGGCCCGGCGACCAGACCGACGCGCCGCAGCCGGGCGGGGTCCGAACGGGTCTCGCGCAGCTCCAGCCAGCGCGTGGCCGACGGCGGGATCGTGAGCGGACGGCCGAGGAACCCGGGCAGCAGGGACCAGGGCGTCCCGGCGAGTGCTCCGGAGGGGGTCAGCACCACGCGGCGCTCCCCGAGCAGGCGGAGGAGCGGGGTGACCAGCTGGTGGGCGACCGCGGACAGCCGGACGTGCAGGGCAGCGCGCAGGGGCGCGGCCAGCTCGTCGTGGCGGTGGGAGGCGGCCATCGTGAGGTCGGAGGTGAGGGCGTCGAGGTGGTGACGCAGGGCAGCGACCGCTCCGAGCTCGAGGATCTCGGTGGTGTCGGGGGTGACCACGAGTGCGGTGAGCCGGTCCTCGACGACCACGTGCGCGACCAGGGCCGCGTGGTCGCTCTCCAGGACGGCCTGCAGCCGGTCGAGCCCGGCCGGCTCACCGACCGAGCCGGCACCCTCGCCGTACCACCGCCGCTGCCGCACCCGCTGGCGGAGCTCCTCGATCCTCCGACCCCGGGGTGTACGCCGACCCGGCGACCCGCTCGCCGGCTCGCCCTGCAGCAGCCGGAGCTCGGTCAGGTCGCTGGCGACCTGCGCGTCGGCCGGTGCCCGGACCGGGGTGACCCGGCCGACCAGCGCCCGGGCCCGCTCCGACCACTCGAAGAGCAGCGCCGGGTCGCCGTCGTCCACGGCCAGGCCGAGCCCGAGGACCGCCAGGTCGCGTCCGTGACCGACCAGGGTGCTCTGCAGGTCGAGGCTGCCGAACGACGACTGCCACGTGTGCAGGTCGTCCAGCCCTGCTCGCACGTGCTGCCGTGCGTGCCGGCTGTCGCCACGCGCCCGGGCCAGCTCGGCGCGGACCTCGCGCCACAGGAGTCGGGTGGTCACCGGCGTGCCGCTGTCGAGCCGCACGGCCGCGAGCCGGGTGCGCGCCCCGTCCACGTCACCGCGGGCGACGCTGACCCGGACTCCCTGCAGTTCGAGGACGGTCGCGTCCCGCACGTAACCCTGCACCCGCAGCTCGGTGACGAGCAGGTCGACCCGGCCGAGGAGAGAGAGGGTCCTGGCCCCGGCGGAGATCTCCGCCACGAGGGCGGCCGCGTCCGCAGTCAGGGCACGTCCCGGGCTGGCCTGGTTCCGGAACCGACGCGCAGCACGACGCGCCACCACCCGGGCCCGGGCCGGGTCCTCGCGCAACAGGGTCCAGGCGAGGGTGAGCTCGCACTCGGCCTGGAAGGTGCGCAGGCGACGGGACCCGTAGGCCGTGGCCGCCTTCTCGAGGGAGCCGATGGCCTCACGGGGTCGTCCGGCGGCGGTGAGGATCTCGGCGCGGTCCTGCTCGACCGTGGCGCGGTTGATCGCGGACGACGGTGAGAGGACCACCGCCGCCTCGGCGATCATCGTCATGGCGCCGACCAGGTCACCGAGGAGCAGCTGGGAGTACCCGAGGTTGTGCTCGGCCTTGGCCCGGTCCAGCTCGAGCCCTGGCCGGTCCAGCACGTCGCGGGCGGTCCCGAAGTCCGCGGCAGCCAGCCGGGCGCGGCCGTGCTGCAGGTGCACGTTGCCACGGTTGATCAGCGCGTAGCCGAGATCCTCGCTGGCCGCGGGCAGGACCGTGATGGCCTGGCCGAGAGCGTCCATGGCTGCCTCGGTCTCGCCGGTCCGCATGCGGATCAGCCCGAGCTGCTGCCACGCCTTCCCCTGGGTCACCGCGTCCACGTCGTCCCGCCCGAGCACCTGCAGGCACCGCTGGACGGCTCCGGCAGGATTTCCGGTCTCAGCCTCGATGTAGGCCGTGGTGATCTCCACCCGGGCGGCGACATCGGTTCCCTGGGCGTTCGAGAGCGCCTGCTGGAGGTACCGCTCCGCCCGGGAGTAGTGGCCGCTGCTGGCGGCCAGCCGTGCACGAACGAGGAGGTCGTCGGCGCGCGGCATGCCTCATCATGGCGTCAGGTCGGTGATTCCCGCCAACGCGTTCCAGGCCCGGGCGACCGCCGCAGCGCGGTCGTCCTCCTCGGGGTCGATGCCGTCGACCAGCTGCGCGGCGACGCGACCGGCGAACAGCGGAGCAGCGAACGACGTGCCGCTCCACAGGGCGAAGGCGCCCGTGAAGTCGTCCGGGTCGATGGACTCGCGGACCCGCATGTAGGCCTCGCTCCGTGCCTGCGGCTCCAGACCACCCTGGAACGGCGGCAGCGTGCTCATCACCGCTGCGCCCGGAGCGTAGGCGCGGACCCACGGGCCGGCGTTGCTGAACAGGGCGTCCGTGCCGTTCGGGTTGAGCGCGCCCACGGAGACCACCGGGACGATGTCGGCAGTCATGGGGACCCCGCCCTTGTGGTCGGCCCAGGGCGCGAAGGCGGCGGGGAACATCGGCCTGGCCGTGGCGTCGTTGCCGGCCGAGCACACGACCGAGACCCCGCACTCACCGAGCGTCCGCAAGATGTCGTACATCGTGGGATCGAAGAGCAGGTCCTCCGGCGTCTCGTGGTAGTAGCCCAGCGACAGGTTGAGCACGTCGACCGGTTGCCCACCCTCGACGCCGTCGCGATGACGGCGGGCCATCTCCGCGATGCCCTTGAGCGCCTTGAGCAGGTCGCTCTCGACGACCGGCCCGTCGGAGCCGACGATCCGCCAGGCGACGATGTCCGCGTCCGGACACGCCTGGCGGGTCAGGCCGGGGATGAAGGTCCCGTGCCCGGCGAGCGGGTCGA
>JBKJON010000379.1:0-7320 GCA_046595715.1 Marmoricola sp. | reverse complement strand
GACCGATGTATCGACCGGACGGGACGGGTGCGGAGCCGCCAGTACGCCGTCGACGTCCCCGCCGACCCGAGCGCCCTCGACACCTGATCGGCCCGGCGGCTCCGCACCCGTCCCGTCCGGTCGATACATCGGTCGGATGTGCACAATGCAGGGATGCAGACCGTCGCTAACCACGCCCACGCCCTCGCTTCCCAGCTGATCGACCTGCGCCGGGCGCTGCACCGCGTGCCCGAGCTCGACCGGCAGCTCCCACAGACGCAGGCCCTCGTGCTCGAGGCGCTGCAGGGACTCGACCTCGAGGTCTCCACAGGCCGAGGTCTCTCCTCGGTGACCGCCGTGCTGCGAGGAGGGGGACATGACGGCTCCGGGCCGGTGGTCCTCCTGCGTGGGGACATGGATGCGCTTCCCGTGCTGGAGGCGACCGGCCTGCCCTACGCGTCCGAGCACGAGGGCGTGATGCACGCCTGCGGGCACGACCTGCACGTCGCCTCCCTGGTCGGGGCGGCGCGGCTGCTGCACGAGCGCCGCAACGTGCTGCTCGGCGACGTGGTCTTCATGTGGCAGCCCGCCGAGGAGACGACGGCCGGTGCGATGGCCATGATCGACGAGGGGTTGCTCGAGGCGGCCGGTCGACCGGTGACGGCGGCGTACTGCCTGCACGTGATGTCGTCCGGACGTCCGCTGGGCACCTGGTTCTCGCGCCCGGGTCCGCTGATGGCGGCCTCCGACGAGTTCGTCGTACGCGTCATCGGGAATGGGGGGCACGGTTCGGCACCACACCTGACCCGCGACCCCATCCCCGTCGCCTGCGAGATGGTGACGGCACTCCAGACCCTGGTGACGCGGCGGGTCGACATCAATGACCCGGTGGTGCTGACCGTCGGCAGGTTCGCGGCCGGCACGAAGGAGAACATCATTCCCGACGAGGCGGTCTTCGAGGCGACCGTGAGGTCGTTCAGCCCGGCGAACCGGGTGCTGATGAAGGAGGCCGTTCTCCGGCTCATGCACGGCATCGCCTCCGCGCACGGGTTGCAGGTCGAGACCGTCTGGACGCCGGGCTACCCGCCCACGGTCAACGACGTCGAGGAGTACGACTTCGCCAAGGGGGTTCTCGTCGACCTCTTCGGTGAGGAGCGGTACGTCGAGGCACCGGATCCCGACCCGGGCACGGAGGACTTCTCCTACGTGCTCGAGCGCGTACCGGGTGCCTACGTGGCGGTCAGCGCGTGCAGCGCCGAGGACCCGCTGGCGGCTGCGGACAACCACTCGGCGCGGGCGGTGTTCGACGACTCGGTGCTCCCGGACTGTGCAGCCTTCCTGGCCGAGGTCGCGATCCGGCGGATGCTCGTAGGCTCACCGGCATGAGCAGACCAGTGGTGTTGGTGATCGGTGCGGGTCCTGGGGTCAGCGGGTCGGTCAGCCGGGCGTTCGTCCGCGAGGGGTACGACGCCCTCCTGGTGGGACTCGACGAGTCCGTCCTGGAGGAGCTGGGGTCGTCGCTCGACGTTGACGGGGTGGAGACCCGGTGGAGAGCCGTGGACATCACCGACGGCGCTGCCTTCACGGCGGCGGTCACCGCGCTCGGCGAGGCCGCTGGTCGCATCGATGTGCTGCACTTCAACCCGAGCGCCTTCCGGCAGAAGAGCCCGCTGCAGCTTTCGCCCGCCGAGCTCGCGGACGACGTCACGCTCGGCGTCGGGGCCCTGCTCACGGCGCTCCAGGCGGCGAGACCGTTCATGTCGGCTGGTGGCCGCGTGACCGCGACGGGAAGCATGGCCGCCGACAGGCCGTGGAACGAGGCCGCCAGCCTCGGGGTGCAGAAGGCGGGCCTGCGCAACCTGGTGCAGAGCATCGACGCGACCTTGAGTCCTCATGGGATCAGGGCGGTGTCGGTCACGGTGCGGGGCACGCTGGGGCGCGAAGGAGCCTTCACCCCCGACCGGGTGGCAGAAGCGATCCTCGCGGCCGCCCGCCAGGACGAGGACGGCTGGCGGACAGAGGTTCCCTACTCCGGATAGCTCAGCGCCGGTGCGTATCTCCTGAACACCGTCGACCTCTTCCACGGTGACAGTCGATCACCACCGAGGAGTAAACATGAGTCTGAACCTGCTGACCCAGAACATCGACGAGTGGTGCGGGACGCCCGTCCCCGGGCACCCGCCGCGGCCGCCGTGGCTGCGCGACATCCTCACCGCGGTCGTGGTCGCCGACCTCTCCGCCGTGGTGAGTGGGCCCGCGCTGCAGCAGCTGCTCCACGAGACCGCCGTGCGGCTCTTCGAGACGGCGGCCGAACAGGTGGCGCTCAACCCGCAGCCCCTGCCCCCGGTCGACCGACCCTGAAGGCCGCGAGCAGGCATGTCGCTGGGTTGGCGAGGGGTGGGAGGGCTACGACCTCAGGTCGCGCAGCACCCGCTGGCTGGCCAGCTTCCCCGGCGACCCGATGACGCAGCCGCCGGGGTGGGTGCCTGAGCCGCACTGGTAGTAACCCAGGATGGGGGTCGCGTACTGGCTCCAGCCGGGTGCGGGGCGGAAGAAGTACATCTGCGGGGCCAGGAACTCGCCGGCGAAGATGTTGCCCTCCGTGAGCCCGGTGACGCGCTCGATGTCGACCGGGGTGACGACCTCGCGGTGCAGCACCAGGTCACCGAAGCCGGGGAAGTGCGACTCGAGGACGGCCTGGGCCTTGTCGCCGAAGTTCTCACGTTCGGTCTCCCAGTCGCTGCCGCGCAGCTCGTACGGCGCGTACTGCACGAAGCACGACATGACGTGCTTGCCCGGCGGTGCCATGTCGGGGTCGACCACCGACTGGATCGCCGCGTCGATGAAGGGCCGCTCGCTGTACCAGCCGTACTTCGCCGCGTCGAAGGCCCGCTCGACGTACTCGATGGTCGGCCCGATGTTGAGGAAGCCGCCGAAGTGGTCGACGCCCCCTCCGTCGGGTAGAGGGGGTAGCGCGGGGAAGACGGGCAGGCCGTCCAGGGCGAAGTTCACCTTGGCCGACACCCCGCGGAACCGCATCCGCTCCACGTTGTCGACCAGGTCGGCCGGGAGCTCGCGTGGGTCGACCAGGTCCAGGAACGTACGCCGCGGGTCGAGCGCCGACACGACGACCGGGGCACGGAACTCGGTCCCGTCCTCGAGGGCCACGCCGACGGCACGCCCCTCGTGGGTGATCACGTCGCTGACGCGGGCACCGAGCCGGATCTCCGCGCCGCTGGCCTCCGCAGCCCTGGCGAGCACCTGGGTGAAGCCGCCGTTGCCGCCCTTGTGGAAGGCCCACGAGCCGAGGTGGCCGTCGTGCTCACCCATCTTGTGGAAGAGCAGCACCAGGCCGGAGCCCGGTGACATCGGCCCGACCTTCGAGCCGATGATGCTGGAGGAGGCGTGGAAGCCCTTGACCGCCTCATGCTCGAAGTAGTCCTCTAGCCAGTCCGAGGCGCTGCCGGTGAGCAGTCGTACGACGTCGTGCATCACCTTCTGCTCCACCCCGCCGAGATGATCGAGCAGCCACTTGACGTCGGCTTGGTCCTCGGGGTCCCGACCGAAGATGTTGGGCGGGGGGTTGTCGAACAATGGCTGCACCACCTGCACGACCAGGTCGAGATCGTGGTGGTAGCGGTCGTAGGCGTCCGCGTCGTGGGGGGAGTGGCGCCGGATCTCCTGCAGGTTCTGCCCGTGGTCGTCGCCGAGCAGGAGATAGCCGCCGTCACCGGTCGGGTGGAACGACGACGGCATCATCAGCGGCATGAAGCCGTGCTCGACCAGGTCGAGCTCCTGGATGATCTCCGGTCGCAGCAGGCTCAGGGCGTAGGAGAACGTGGTGAAGGAGAATCCCGGGACGATCTCCTCGGTGATGGCAGCGCCGCCCACGAGGTGGCGCTGCTCCAGCACGAGGGTGCGCAGCCCCGCCTTGGCGAGGTAGCCGGCGTTCACCAGACCGTTGTGGCCACCGCCCACCACGATCGCGTCGTACGTCGAAGCTGACTCGGAGCTCATCTGGTGGCCGTCTTCCTCGCCGGGTTGAACAGGGGGAGCCTGGCGGTGCTGGCGGCGACTCGCGTGTTGTGGTGGGAGATCGCGAGCTCCAGGTGCACCGGGGAGCCAGGGGAGGCGAGCCCCGGTCTCACCCGGGCCAGGCCGATGTGGCGTTGCAGCACGGGGGAGTAGACGAAGCTCGTGACGTAGCCGACCTGGGAGCCGCCGACCGCTTCGTCGTAGAGCATCGACTCGTAGGACAGCGGGCTCTCGTCCTTGGGTGGCAGCAGCCCGGCGTCGCGGTGGAGCCTGTCCCAGTGGGCCCAGTCCACGACGATTCCGACCGTAGCCCACCGGGAGGTGCGCTCGGTGAGCTCCCGGACGATCGCCTCACGGCCGACGAAGCGCCGGTCGCGGTCCTGCACGCCGCGCAGCATCCAGCCCATGCCGAGCTCCTTGGGCGTGACGCGCTCGTCGTCGGTGAAGGCCAGACGGCTGTTGTGCCACTCGACGTCGATCAGGGGCAGGCCGGCCTCGATCCGCAGCGACATCAGGGCCTCCTCGCCGAACGGCCGGATCCCGTGATCCCTTCCGGCGTCCAGAACGGCGTCCAGCACGTCGAGGGCGTGCCCGGACTCGACGGTGATCTCGAAGCCGAGGTCACCGGTGTAGCCGGTCCGAGACAGCGTGACCGGCGCGGAGCCGACCTTGGCCGGAGCGAGGTCGAAGAAGGCGAGCGACGCGGCCTCGGGCATCAGGGCCGAGACCACCGTCCTGGACCGAGGCCCTTGTACGGCGAGCATCCCGTAGGCGTCCGAGACGTCCTCGAAGCTCACCCTCAGCCGGCCTGCGAGGTCCTCGAACCAGCCCAGTGAGGGGCGGGCGGTTGTCAGCAGGAAGTCGGTGGCCGAGTGTCGGAAGACCACGCCGTCCTCCATCACGAAGCCCCGGTCGTCGCACCAGAGCGTGTACTGCGCCTGGCCGGGCCGGCAGGCTCGGATGTCGCGCACCAGCACCCCGGCCAGGAAGCGCTCGGCGTCAGGGCCCTGGATCCGGTACTTGAACAGCGGCGAGGTGTCGAAGACGCCGAGGGCGTTGCGGACCGCGAAGTACTCGTGCTTCGGCGAGTGCGTGTAGCGCAGCGCGGAGAGATGCCCCTGCCAGTGCGTGTAGAGGCCCTGGGTGTTCATGTCGCTCAGCCGGGGATGGAACGGCGTGGTCCGGATCACCTCAGCCACCGTAGTCGTTGCTGACTCGCGCGTCAGTAGGGACACCGAGGCTGTCCAGCACGTCGACGAACGGCACCTCGGCGACCAAGGCCCGCCAGATCTCGGACCGCAGCGCCGACGGCAGCGCGAAGCGGGCGGGGGTGGCCGAGCAGTGCCGGACGGAGCCACTGGAGACGCTGGCGGCGACGGGAGTGCACCGGGTGGCCCGCCACAGCGACGCGGTGCTGCAATCGACGCGCGAGGCCCGCGGCTCCCGCGCGGATGGTTGAATCGTCAGCCAAGGGCTGAGCAACCTTGTCCGGTCCTCTCGTGAGAGGTCTCCTCATGCATCTGGGCGTCGACAGCTTCGTCTCGACCGTGACCGACCCGACCACCGGTCACGTGGTCGGTCCCGCTGAGCGGATGGAGCACCTGCTGGAGGAGATCGCCCTCGCCGACGCGGTGGGGCTCTACTCCTTCGGCATCGGCGAGCACCACCGCAGTGAGTACTACGACTCCGCACCGCCGGTCATCCTCGCGGCTGCCGCGGCTCGCACCGAGCGGATCCGGCTGGGCAGTGCCGTGACGGTGCTGAGCGCCGCCGACCCGGTGCGGGTGTTCCAGCAGTTCGCCACCCTGGACCTGATCTCGAAGGGCCGGATCGACCTGGTGGTCGGCCGTGGCTCCTTCACCGAGGCCTTTCCGCTGTTCGGTCTGGACCTCGCCGACTACGACTCCCTCTTCACCGAGAAGCTCGAGCTGCTGCTGCGGATCCGCGACGGGGTCGAGGTGACCTGGTCCGGGAGGCACCGTCCGCCCCTGGTGCGGCAGAGCGTGTACCCGCGGCCGCTGCAGGACCCGCTGCCGATCTGGGTCGGGGTGGGCGGGACCCCGGAGTCCTTCGCGCGGGCCGGGCTGCTGGGCCTGCCGCTGATGGTGGCGGTCATCGGGGGCGAGCCGCGCCAGTTCGCCCCGCTCGTCGACCTCTACCGTCGTGCGGGTGCTCAGGCCGGGCACTCCCCGGAGAAGCTCAAGGTGGGACTGCACGTGTTCGGCTTCGTCGCCGAGAGCACCCAGGTGGCGGCCGACACGATCTACCCGGGCTGGGAGGAGATGTTCACCAAGGTCTCCCGGGAGCGGGGCTTCGCGCGCCCGACGCGGCAGCAGTTCGATGCCACCTCCGGACCGAACGGTGCCTTCTTCATGGGCGACCCGAGGACGGTGGCCGACAAGATCGAGCGGGTCTCCGACCAGCTGGGCGGAGTCGACCGGCTGTCCCTGCAGATGACCAACCCCCGGCTGGCGCACGACGACCTGCTGCGTGGCATCGAGCTGCTCGGCGCGGAGGTCGCTCCGTTGGTGGCGTCGGTCTAGGCGGGCTCGCTATGGCGTCTCGCGCGCGTGCCGTGGCAAGATCGTCTTACTGACTGGTGAGTCAGTAAGGAACGGGATCACGGAGGCTCCATGTCTCAGGGCGCTCTGGAAGCGGCACTGCCGCGGGAGATGTACGTCGAAGGGCAGGCCTGGCTCGTGGAGCGAGACGCCGCGCTCTTCGGTCAGTGGTACTGCATCGGGCGCCTCGTCAAGGCGCCGCACACGGACCACGAGGGGCCGGCCCTGGACGCGTTCCGGCTGCACCCGGTGGGGGTGGAGGAATGGGCGGGGTTCGTGTTCGTGCATCTCACCCCCGAGCACGCGACCCCGCTGGCCGACGCGGTCGGCCGTGCCGGGGAAGCGCTGGCGAACTACGACCTCTCCGGTCTCGGCCTACCAGGCCCACTGGCTGGTGTGACGTGACGACTCCCGTCCGGGCTCGATCAGCCCAGCGCCTCGACGTCGAGGCCGAGCTCACCGGCCACCGCACCGGCGACCCACTCCCGCAGCTGCGCCCGGGAGACCGTGCGGTAGACCAGCGTCGCGACCGAGAGCCCGTCCAGCAGCGCCGAGACGCGGGCCACCGCGGCTGCGGGGTCCGGGCAGGTGAACGAGCCGTCGCCCACGCCGGCCTCGATGACCTCCCGCAGGGCGGCCGCCCAGCGCTGGTCCAGGCGTCGCAGCACCTTGCGGATCACCGGCTCGCGCTGCGCGAGCGCCCAGGCGTCGATCCAGATGCGCCAGCCGGTGGCCGCTCCGGTCG
>JBKJON010000303.1:0-3350 GCA_046595715.1 Marmoricola sp. | reverse complement strand
TCGAAAGGCCTGACCATGACTTTTTCGCCCATCCGCCTGCCCCGTTCGATTGCCTGTGCCAGTGTCCTCGGCCTGTTCGCCACCGCCTCGTTCGCAGAGGACGTGACCGGTGCCGGTGCCTCATTTCCGGCGCCGCTGTACGCCAAATGGGCCGACGAGGCGGTGGCGAACAGGCCGAGGGCACTGGCACAGGCGCTCGAGCGGGGCAGGCGGATGAGCGAAAAAGTCATGGTCAGGCCTTTCGAGACAGGGTTGGCGATCGAATGATCCGAACTTTAGGTCGGGCGCATGACAAGACCGTGACCGCCTTGTTGCCGCGCGTCGCTGGCAGGTACGGCTGCGCCGACCTTGCGGTCGCTGTGTCGCCGCCTGTTGTCACATCGCATTCATGCGAGTGTCACAGTTGCGCGTCGCCGCGCGACGCCGCGCTCAGCGCAGGGTGTCGGCGATCCGCTCGGCGCAGCGACGCGCGTGTTCGGCGTCGCGTGCCTCGACCATCACCCGCACCAGCGGCTCGGTGCCCGAGGGGCGCAGGAGCACCCGACCGCTGTCCCCGAGCTCGGCCTCGGCCTCGGCGATGGCCGCCGCGAGCACGAAGTCCTCGTCGGCCCGGCCCTTGTCGACACCGGGCACGTTGACCAGCACCTGCGGCAGGCGCCGCATCACGCCGGCCAGGTCGGCCAACGACCGGCCGCTGGAGGACATCCGGTCGAGCACGTGCAGCGCGGTGAGGATGCCGTCACCGGTGGTGGCGTGCCGGCTCATGATCACGTGGCCGGACTGCTCCCCGCCCAGGGTGTAGCCGGAGACCTTCATCGCCTCCAGGACGTAACGGTCCCCCACCTTGGTCTGGCGTACGCCGAGCCCGGCGGCCTTCATCGCCTGGACGAAGCCGAGGTTGCTCATGACGGTGGCCACGACGGTGTCGTCCTTCAGCTCACCTGCTTCGCGCATCGCCAGCGCAAGGACGGCGAGGATCTGGTCACCGTCGACGATCTCACCGGACGCGTCCACGGCGAGACAGCGATCGGCGTCACCGTCGAGGGCGAACCCGGCGTCGGCACCGTGCTCCAGGACGGCGTTCTGAAGCACTTCGAGGTGGGTCGAACCGCAGCCGTCGTTGATGTTCAGCCCGTCGGGCTTCGCACAGATCGCGATCACGTCGGCACCGGCGTCGCGCAGCGCACGCGGACCGGCCTCGAAGGCGGCGCCGTGGGCGCAGTCGAGGACGACCTTGAGGCCTGCGAGCGGGTGGGTGATCGTGGAGACCAGGTGAGCGGCGTACTCCGCCACCGCGGTGGGGTGCTGCTTGACGCGGCCGACGTCGCCACCGGTCGGGCGGTGCCACGGCTCGCGCAGTCGCTTCTCGATCGCGAGCTCGATGGCATCGTCGAGCTTCACCCCGCCACGGGCGAGGAACTTGATGCCGTTGTCCGGCATGGCGTTGTGGGAGGCGGAGAGCATCACACCGAGGTCAGCGCCGAGCTCGGCGGTCAGCCAGGCCACACCGGGGGTGGGCAGCTCGCCGAGCATGAGCACGTCCACGCCGGCCGAGGCCAGGCCCGCGACGACAGCGGCCTCGAGGAACTGACCCGAGATGCGGGTGTCCCGGCCCACCACCGCAACGGGACGGTGCCCCTCGAAGATGCCGCGCTCGGCCAGGACGTGCGCAGCAGAAACGGAGAGGTCCAGGGCCAGCTCCGCGGTCAGATGACCGTTCGCTAGACCCCGGACCCCGTCCGTGCCGAAAAGGCGAGCCATGAAAGGCGCGGGCTCAGCGCTTGCTGAACTGAGGAGCCTTACGGGCCTTCTTGAGACCAGCCTTCTTGCGCTCGATGACGCGGGCGTCACGAGTCAGCAGACCGGCCTTCTTCAGACCCGGACGGTTGGCCTCCTCGTCGATCCAGTTGAGGCAGCGGGCCACGCCGAGGCGCAGGGCGCCGGCCTGGCCGGTGATGCCACCACCGTGGATGCGGGCGATGACGTCGAAGCGGCCCTCCAGCTGAGTGGTGGCGAACGGCTCGTTCACGACCTGCTGGTGCAGCTTGTTCGGGAAGTAGTTGTCGAGCTCGCGGCCGTTGACGGTCCACTTGCCGGTGCCGGGCACGATGCGCACGCGGGCGACGGCCTCCTTGCGGCGTCCGGTCGCTGCGGCGGGGATGATCGTCGCGGGCTTGAGGGGAGCGTCGGCGCTGGGCGAGCTCTCGGAGGAGTATGCGACGCCCTGCTCGTTGACCTCGAAGGTCTCCTCGCTGGTCTCGGTGTCTACGTCAGCCACGGTGTTCCTTTGCGTGTTCGTCTCGGAAGATGAAGAGGTCGTCACTGGGAGATCTGCTTGATCTCGAAGGCCTTGGCCTTCTGGGCGGTGTGCGGGTGCTCGGGACCGGCGTACACCTTGAGCTTCTTGAGGATCTGGCGACCGAGGCGGTTCTTGGGGAGCATGCCCCAGACGGCGTTCTCGATGGCCCTGCGGGCGTCCTTCTCCAGCAGCTCACCCATGGGGGTCGAGGAGAGACCACCCGGGTAGCCCGAGTGTCGGTAGGACATCTTCTTGGTCGCCTTGTCCCCGGAGAGGGAGACCTTCGAGGCGTTGATGACGATGACGAAGTCACCCGTGTCGACGTGGGGGGCGAACATGGTCTTGTGCTTGCCGCGGAGCAGGCCTGCGACCTGAACGGCGAGGCGACCCATCCGGACGTCGGTGGCGTCGATGACGTGCCACTCGCGTTGGATGTCGCCGGGCTTGGGGCTGTACGTACGCAACGTTGTAGGCCTTCTACTCGTTCGTGACCGAGCCGGGCTGATTCCCGGGCCGGTGATAAAGACACGCCTTCTGACGAACACTGCTCGCCGACTCGTCCCGAGGGACTGGCCAGGAGACTGCGAACCGGTCACAACGAAGGGACCCGAACGCGGCAGGAGTCGCGACCCTCGAGATTACCGGGCGTGCCCGTCCAGCGTCAAAACGGGACCAGTTGGTGACCTTCGCACAGATGGGCATAGGTTGAGCGTGGTGCGTGCTGGGCATCCTCGGCAGCACCAGATCATGACGCCATCGGGGCCACCGCCCCCCGACACGAGCACCCACTACGAGGAGCCGACGTGACCGACACCGGTGACAACAACACTCTCACCGTCCGTGACAACAGGACCGGCAAGGACTACCAGATCCCGATCAGCGACGGCACCATCCGTGCCGCTGACCTGGGTCAGATCAAGACCGACGACGACCTGCCCGGTCTGGCCACCTACGACCCGGGGTTCACCAACACCGCGTCGTGCAAGAGCGCAGTGACCTTCATCGACGGCGAGAAGGGGATCCTTGAGTACCGCGGCTACCCCATCGAGCA
>JBKJON010000156.1:0-3277 GCA_046595715.1 Marmoricola sp. | reverse complement strand
CCTCGCGGGCCACCCACCGGGCGCGGTGCTGATGTTCGTCGGCCTGGACCGCATCGGTCTGGGGTCGTGGCAGGCAGCGGGCGTCGTCGTCGTGATCGTCGCGGCCACCCTGCCCGCAGGTGTCGCGACGACGCTGGACCGGCTGGGATGCCGTGCAGCGGCCCGACGCGCCCTGCCGTTCCTCGTCGTCGGCCCTGCCGCGGTGCTCATGGCCGTGTCGGCGGACGCCGTGTTCGCCACGACCGGTGCGTGGGCGGCTGCCGCGCTGGCGGCGGCGACGTCCGCCCGCTCGGCGTCGACTCGCATGGGGTTCTCGGTGCTCGCCGGGCTGCTCTTCGGTTGGTGCGTCATGGAGTCCTACGGGCTGCTGCTGCTCGGGGCGCTCGCGCTGGCCGTGCTGCTCGCCGCGCCCGTCCCGGTCCGGGCCCGCGCAGCCGTCTGTGCCGTGGCCACCACGTCGGCGCTGGCCGTCGTGATCGCCTTCGCGGTCCTCGGGTTCGCCTGGTGGGAGGCCTATCCCGTTCTGTACGAGCGCTATTGGACTGGTCTGGCCAGTCAGCGACCCGGGTGGTACTGGGTCTTCGGCGACATCGCTGCGCTTCTGCTTGTCGCTGGGCCAGCGTTCCCGGCCGCGCTGGGCGCGAGCTGGCCGCACATGCGCGCGGTGGTGGCGCGACGACGCCCCGAACCGGTGGCGGCGCTGGTCGCCGCGGGCCTGGTCATGGTCACCTTCGCCGACCTGTCGCTCATGAGCAAGGCGGAGGTCGAGCGCATCTGGCTGCCCTTCCTGCCGTGGCTGATGCTGTCCGTCGTATGGCTGCCAGCGCGATGGCGGCGATGGGCCCTCGTCGCGCAGGGCGTCGCCGCCCTCGTGCTGCAGCACCTCGTACGCACCGTGTGGTGAAGCCGAGCTCCGTCTGCGATCGCAGCGATGACGCCACGACGCGGCCCACGTCGGGGGTTCGATACTGGACGGTGACTTGCGGTTCTAGTGCGGCAGCAGGGTGCGAGCCACCGGCGTGCGCGGCCAACGATCCGGCAGGGCTCACCGGGCCGCCCCTGTGGGACACGGTCTTGGGCCCTCGTCAGGGTTGTGGGTGTTCGAGGTATCAGTACATGAGTACGCCGCCAACATGGGCCAGGACAACGGTGGATCCGCCGGTATGCCTCGCGAGGGATACCACCGCCTGGAGTCGAGGGTTCGCCAACTGCTGGCCGGCGCGGATGGCTGACAGAGGGTTCAGGCGTCGAGGGAGCACCCGGAACGGGCGGCCTGGTCAAGGGCCCACGCCGCGTTGACCAAGCCGATGTGACTGAACGCCTGGGGGAAGTTTCCCAGGAGCTCGCCGGTAGCGGAGTCGACCTCCTCGGCGAGCAAGCCGACGTCGTTGACGTACGCGCAGGCCCGTTCGAAGACTTCCGTGCCTTCGGCGAGCCGGCCGGTCAGGGCGAGTGCGTGGGCGAGCCAGAAGGTGCACAGCAAGAAGGTGCCCTCCTCGCCCTCGAGGCCGTCCACACCGGACCGGTTGTGGTACCGGTGGATCAGGCCACGCCCGTCGGTGAGGTGGTCGCGAACGGCGTCGATCGTTGACACGACTCGCGGGTCATCGGGGTTCAGGAAGCCGACGATGGGTATCAGCAGGGCGGTGGCGTCGAGTTCGTCGCTCCCGAAGGACTGCATGAAGGCTCCGCGGTGCGCGTCCCAGCCATGGGACTCCACGGCGGCTCGGATCTCTTCCGCCGTTGCCCGCCAGACCGAGACGCGGTCCTCTGCGTGCAGGAGGTCGGCGAGGGCAACAGCACGGTCGAGCGCAACCCAGCACATCACCTTCGAGTGGACGAAGTGCCGCGGCTCTCCGCGGACCTCCCAGATGCCGTTGTCGGGTTGTTGCCAGCGGGCGGCTGCAGCGTCGGCGAGGCCGACGAGGAAGTCACGGGTCGGTCCGCTGAGGTGACCGAGCTCGCCGCGAAGCTGGGCGGCTGCGTCGAGAAGCTCTCCGTACACGTCGAGCTGTGGCTGATCCCACGCGCCGTTGCCCACCCGAACGGGGACACTGCCCCGCCAGCCAGCGAGATGGCCCAAGCTGCGTTCGTTGAGGTCGTGCTCGCCGCGGATCCCGAACATGATCTGCAACGGGCGATCGGGAAGTGAGCCCGCCGCGGCACTGGCCATGAAGTCGAAGAACTCGTGGGCCTCGTCGGGGCAGGCGGCGACCCACAGGGCCTGCATGGTCATGCTCGCGTCACGGACCCAGGAGTAGCGGTAGTCCCAGTTCCGCTCACCTCCGACCTGCTCGGGTAGCGAGGTGGTAGGAGCCGCGACGATCGCCCCGGTGGGCTGGTAGCTCAGCGCTTCCAGAACCCGGCCGGAGGCGTGAACGAGGTCGCGCCACGGACCTTGGTAGCTCTGGTGGAGCTCGGACCAAGCCTGCCAGCCGGTCACGGTGTCGTTGACTGCGGCAGATATCTCGGCGCCCGAGAGTACGGCGGGCTCGCGTGCGCCGAGGGCTGAGTACTCCAAGCCAAAACAGGCGCGATCACCGACCTCGAGCTCGAACTGGGCGCGGGTCTCCTCTCGCTGGACGTCCAAGGGGACGGTGCTCGACAGTGTCAACCGGTCCGCACCCCCTGTGGCGACCATTCCCCCGTGCACCCCAGTCGTCATCGGTGTGATCAGGCCGTACTCGGGACGTGGGCGACATGACATCACGACCCGCACGCGTCCCTGGGCGCACGTTGCGGTCCGGGCCAGGAGGTGGGGGGCGTGCTCGCCCAGGGCGTGGGGATCATGGGTGTCACCCAGAGCCATGGCGTCACGAAGCTCGAGGATCCCGGTTGAGGTGTAGAAGGTGGTGAGCAACACCATGCTGCCAGGGAGGTATTGGCGCTCAACACGGAACTCTGCGTCTGGATGAATCGACCAGTGCCCCGCCTCGTCGTCGAGGATCGCGGCGAAGATCGACGGGCTGTCGAACCGAGGCATGCACAACCAGTCGATGCAGCCGGCGGATGAGACCAGGGCAGCCGAGTGCCGATCCGAGAGCAGCGCGTGTTCGCCGATGGGCACAGAACTCATGGCAGTGCCATCGCCATCGCGGGCACCGCCTGCGCTCTGTGCGGACCCGCGGCCTCATCACGCTCACCGTGCACGGGCACATCCTTCTCCCAAGTCGCTGGACCTCCCCGACCAGTGCCTCGGCCGGCACACGGCAGGGCGCGAGGGCACCCTGCGGGTATTCCCTGCCCGTGGCCTCACCTGTTCCAAGTGATACCACTC
>JBKJON010000145.1:0-2735 GCA_046595715.1 Marmoricola sp. | reverse complement strand
CGAGGGCGACGCGTCCGCGACGACGGCGACTTCCCTGCCTGGTCGATCGAGGTGTGGAACTGGACGCTTGAGCAGGTGTCAACGAGCTAGGCGGTGCCATCGGGTCTCCTCGTCAGGGATCAACGTTCCTTGGTATATCCATCCACGATCAACCTGTGCAGTCGAGTGTGTCTACCCCCAAATTGGGGCTCACGAGGGCACGCGGGAGGCGCACCTGCAAGAGTTCCGTTTTCACCAGTCGCCGGCGGCTGCACTCCCCTGGTCACAGGCGAGCTCATGGGCACGGTCCCTGCAGCCGCCTTCGATCGTGACCTCACGAACACACGAACACCACACCCGCGACGTCCATCACGCCGGCGTATGTGAAGTGGGGCTGTCACGGCCGTGAAGCCGCCTGTGGCCCCCGCAATCCGCTGGAAAGATCAATGCAATTGTTGAGTCGCCATAAGTCTGCGGCGATCGGCGATCGGCGGTCGATGCCGAATGTCGGTTGCGCGGCGACTGCTCCAGAGCGGCGCGCCCTGGAGCTCAGCGCAGACCTTGACATCTTGACTCGGCCGGAGCAGCCTCGAATGAGGCATCGGGAACCGGCGGGTCTGATGGTTTACCCGCTTGCAGAGTGGTTCGGGCGACGATCGTGCGCGCAGGCTCTCCTACATGAGGAGGCGCAGCATGCGCACTAGAACTCGCTTGGCCACCATCTTGGCATTGGCAATCACCGCGACACTGTCCGCGACATCAATGAACCCCGTCGGTGCAGCCCCAGATGCACTGCCCACGTACACACTGCCGGGCGTAGACGTGTTCCCCGAAGGCATCGCCGTCCGTGGCGGCAAGTACTACGTGGGCAGTGTTGGCACAGGCGACGTGTACCGAGGCGACCTCACGAAGCCGCGCGCTACGGTACTCGTGCCCGGCGGGCCCGATCCTCTCTCATCAGCTGGCATCAAGGCAACGGCAAACCGGCTGGTCGTCGCGCGCGGGGAAGGCCACGCGGCGGTCTACAACCGATCCACCGGAAAGACCGTGAACACTTTTTCCGACGGTCGAGGCGAGGCTTCCAACGTCAACGACGTGACCATCGCGCCCAACGGCGACGCCTACCTGACGGACTTCTTCCTCTCGAAGATCTACCGGATCCCCGCCAAGGCGATCGCCCATCACCGCCCCGGCATCCAGCGACTGCGCGTCTTCCGCAACCTGCGCGGTACGTCGTTCCCCGTCGAGGAGCGCAGCGCCAATGGCATCGCTGCGACCTCTGACGGTCGATACCTCCTGGTGACCCACTATGGCCGCGGGCAGTTGTACCGGGTACGGCTCAGTGACAAGCACGTCACCCGAGTCAACCTGCACGGGTACGAGCTGAAAGGCCCCGACGGAATCGTTCTCACCGAGTCGGACGTCCTCTACGTCGTGGAGAACGACGGCGTTTCAAGGATCGCTGAGATCCGACTGAGCAACCGCTACCGCGAGGGGCGCGTCGTCTCCCAAACGACCAGCCCTCGGTTTCAGACACCCACGACCGCTGCGATAGCCGGCGACCGGCTGCTGGTCGTCAACAGCCAGTTCTTCTCCGACCCGCCCAAGCCCCCGTGGACAGTGGTCAGCATCCCCCTGCCGTGAGCCCATGACCACCAACCTGGTCGACCGCTGAGCACCGCAACCTACTCGCACGCCGCAGTCGGGTCCTTCCGCCGCCTGTCGCTCCCATTTCATACCATCTAGCCGACTTCGGCAGTGGGGAAGGGACAACGGGTGAGCGACCACGCTGCGGCTACTCATCCTCCCGGTCGTTCGGACGGCATCCCCATGTCGAGAAGCCAGACTTCGCCGCCGCACTCGGCAGGCCGCGCCGGTCTGCCCGCGGTTTGACCTGCGTCACACCACCGCGTCTGTACGGCTCACATTGACGCGCCACAGGCGCAGCGTCGCGGCCGGCCCGTCGCGGCGCAGTAACCATCACGTCACGTCGACACGATCACACACTTGCCGAGCGCCCGCCCATCGCCGACCTACACCGGCGCAGGGAAGACTTCTTCGAGCGAGACGGTCGGTCCGGTCGAGGGATCGCTACTTCCCTGTTGGCACGGAGATCGGGGAGCGCCCGGAAGTGGGCCCGGGCACTACTTCCGTCGGTTGTGAGGCGCCGATTGGCCGGGACCGCTAGGAGTGGTGGCTTCCTGCGAGAATTCGGGCTGCAGCCCGGCGCGGGCGGACGCGTAGATGTTCCCGGTTTGGGTGTACCTCGGGCTCTGGACCGATCTCCATGGCTCTGCTAAGAACGAATGATCAGCGCAGGGTGAGAGAGGTTGAGCGGCATGGGACGATCCACGACTATTGCGGCGGCCACAGCGACCGCGGCGCTAGCGCTCACCACCGGGGTCATCCCCGCGACCGCGAGCGACAACCATCATCACGACCGGGACGGCTTCCGCACGTCACGGCCGGCGATGTTGACCTCTGTCCGACCTGGCGTTGAGGTGACGCCCCTGCTCACGGTTGGTGATCAGCTCGCCAGCGGGTACCGGTTCGAGGCGATCCCCGACGGGATCTCGCTCCTACCCGGCCGCCACGGCCAGGTGGACGTGTACGTCAACCACGAGACGAGCAAGATCCCCTTCCCCTACGCGACAGCCGCACCCACGGCCGCCAACGGTGAGAACGACTTCGACAACGCGCAGCTGAGCCACCTGGTGATGACCCGCTCCGGGGCGGCCACGCTGAGCGGGGAGATG
>JBKJON010000094.1:0-17188 GCA_046595715.1 Marmoricola sp. | reverse complement strand
CAGTGGTCAGCCACGGACAGGAGGGTGTTCGCGTCCGCGGGCAGGTAGACACGAACGACCGATGCCTTCTTGTTCATCACGTGGTCGATGAACCCGGGGTCCTGGTGGGAGAACCCGTTGTGGTCCTGGCGCCAGACGTGTGAGGTGAGCAGGTAGTTCAGCGAGGCGATGGGCCGCCGCCAGGGGATGTCGTCGGTGACCTTGAGCCACTTGGCGTGCTGGTTGAACATCGAGTCGACGACGTGGATGAAGGCCTCGTAGCAGGAGAAGAAGCCGTGTCGCCCGGTGAGTAGGTAGCCCTCGAGCCACCCCTCCACCGTGTGCTCGGAGAGGATCTCCATCACCCGGCCGTCCACGGCCAGGTGGTCGTCGTAGGGCAGGGTCTCGGCGTTCCAGGTGCGCTCGGTGACCTGCAGGACGTCCTGCATCCGGTTGGAGTTGTTCTCGTCCGGCGAGAACATCCGGAAGTTCCCCATGTTGCCCTTCATCACGTCACGCAGGAACGTTCCGAGCACCCGGGTGGACTCGGCCGACGTGGTCCCGGGCGTCTCGACCTCCACCGCGTAGTCGCGGAAGTCGGGCATCTTCAGGTCGCGCAGCAGCAGGCCGCCGTTGGCGTGAGGGTTGGCGCTCATCCGGCGCTCGCCGGCGGGGTGCAGCTGCGCGATCGCCGCCACGGGGGCGCCGGTGGCGTCGAACAGCTCCTCGGGCTTGTAGCTCTTCATCCAGTCCTCGAGCACCTTGCGGTGCGCGTCGCTGCCCCGGGCGTCGGCGAACGGCACCTGGTGGGAGCGCCAGGAACCCTCGATCCTGTTGCCGTCGAGCTCCTTGGGGCCGGTCCAGCCCTTGGGGGAGCGGAGCACGATCATCGGCCAGGGACGGCGCTTGGCCGGCTGCCTGCGCTTGGACCGGGCCTCGTCCTGGATCTCGCGGATCTCGTCGAGGCAGTGGTCGAGGGTGGCGGCGAACGCCTGGTGCATCTCCTTGGGGTCCGAGCCCTCCACGACGTACGGCGTGTGGCCGTAACCGCGCATCAGCGCGAGCAGCTCGTCGTCCGGGATGCGGGCCAGGATCGTCGGGTTGGCGATCTTGTAGCCGTTCAGGTGCAGGATCGGCAGCACCGCACCGTCGCGACGCGGGTCGACGAACTTGTTCGAGTGCCAGCTCGTGGCCAGCGGCCCGGTCTCGGCCTCGCCGTCGCCGACGATCGCCGCGACCACCAGGTCGGGGTTGTCGAAGGCGGCGCCGTAGGCGTGCGAGAGGGAGTAGCCCAGCTCGCCGCCCTCGTGGATCGAGCCCGGTGTCTCCGGTGCGACGTGGCTCGGGATGCCGCCGGGGAACGAGAACTGGTGGAACAGTGCCTGCATCCCGTCGGCGTCCGGTCCGATGCCGGGGTAGACCTCGCTGTAGGTGCCCTCCAGCCAGGCCGAGGCCACCAGGCCGGGTCCACCGTGGCCCGGCCCGATGATGTAGATCATGTTGGTGTCGCGGGCCATGATCGCCCGGTTGAGGTGCGCGTAGACGAAGTTCAGCCCCGGGGTGGTGCCCCAGTGGCCCAGCAGCCGCGGCTTGACGTGCTCGGGCAGCAGCTTCTCGCGGAGCAGCGGGTTGGCCATCAGGTAGATCTGCCCGATCGAGAGGTAGTTCGCCGCGCGCCACCAGGCGTCGATGTGTCCGAGCTCGGCCCTCCCCAGCGGACGTCCCTTGATGGTGCTCTTCGTGGGTTCGCTTCGGCTCATGGGTCCATGTTTCCGACGAGCCTGGCGGATGAAAAGGGTCATTGGTCCCCTTGATTGGTGACCGACCAACCGGGTACTCATGCCGCATGGCTCTTCGACGCAAGTCCCCGCTCGCCGACATCAACGAGAACGACGTGGAGGTCGGACACCCCAAGGACTACGCCGCGGGGGTCCCGGCCGTCGCGGTCGCGCTGAAACGTGCGATTGAAAGCATGGGTGTCACGCGCACGGCGAGGACGCTCACCCGCCTCAACCAGGTCGACGGCTTCGACTGCCAGGGATGCGCCTGGCCCGACCCCGCCGCGGGGCACCGCCACCCGGCGGAGTTCTGTGAGAACGGCGCCAAGGCGGTGGCCGAGGAGGCGACGACCGACCACATCCTCCCCTCCTTCTTCAAGCAGCACAGCATCGAGGACCTGCGTGGGCACACCGACTTCTGGCTCGGTCACCAGGGGCGCCTGATCCACCCCGTCGTACGCCGTCGTGACGCCACCCACTACGAGGCGATCAGCTGGGACGAGGCCTTCGAGCTGATCGGTCAGACGCTTCGTGGACTGGAGTCACCCGACGAGGCCGTGTTCTACACCTCCGGCAAGACCTCCAACGAGGCGGCGTACGCCTACCAGCTGTTCGTCCGGGCCTTCGGCACCAACAACCTCCCCGACTGCTCCAACATGTGCCACGAGTCCACCTCCGTGGCGCTGGCCGAGACGATCGGCATCGGCAAGGGCTCGGTCAGCCTCGACGACCTCCACGAGGCCAGGCTGATCGTGATCAGCGGTCAGAACCCCGGCACCAACCACCCCCGGATGCTGTCCGCCCTGGAGATCGCGAAGCAGAACGGCGCGAAGATCCTCTCGGTCAACCCGCTGCCCGAGGCGGGACTGATGCGGTTCAAGAACCCGCAGACGCCCAAGGGTGTCGTCGGTCACGGCACCGGTCTGTCCGACCTCCACCTCCCCGTGCGCATCAACGGTGACCTGGCCCTGTGGCAGGCGATCGGCTACCTGATCCAGGAGGCCGAGGAAGCGGCCGGCAGCGACGGGTCGGTGCTGGACCGCGACTTCATCGAGCGCCACACCAGCGGCTACGACGAGTGGGCCCGCGAGATCAAGAACCTCGACTGGGACAGCGTGCTGGCCGCGACCGGGCTGACCCGGCAGCAGATCCAGGAGGCGGCGGACATGATGCTGGCCTCGGACGCCACCGTGCACTGCTGGTCCATGGGCATCACCCAGCACCGCAACGCCGTCGCCACGATCAAGGAGTTCGTCAACGTCGCGCTGCTCCAGGGCAACATCGGCAAGCCGGGCGCCGGGCTGTGCCCTGTCCGCGGGCACTCCAACGTCCAGGGCGACCGCACGATGGGCATCTGGGAGAAGGCGCCCGACCACTTCCTCGACGCCCTGCGCGACCAGTACGGCTTCGAGCCCCCGCGCGAGCACGGCTACGACGCGGTCGACTCGATCCGTGCCTTGCGCGACGGCAAGGTGAAGGTCTTCGTCTCCATGGGCGGGAACTTCGTCTCGGCCGCCCCGGACACGATCGTCACCGAGGAGGCGATGGAGCAGGCAGAGCTGACCGTGAACGTGTCGACCAAGCTGAACCGCACGCACGTGCGCTGTGGCCGGGTCTCACTGATCCTGCCTGCGCTGGGGCGCAGCGAGCGCGACTCCACCGGCGGTACCGACCAACGAGTGACCGTCGAGGACTCGATGTCGGCGGTGCACGCCTCACGCGGCCCCTTGAAGCCGGCCAGCCCCTACCTCAAGTCCGAGGTCGACATCATCTGCAGCATGGCCGAGGCCACCCTCGGCCTGCAGGGACCCGTGCCGTGGTCGGACTACCGCTCCGACTACAGCCACATCCGCAAGGCGATCTCGCACGTGGTCCCCGGCTGCGAGGCCTACGACGAGAAGGTGAACCAGCCCGGCGGCTTCGTGCTCCCGCACCCGCCGCGCGACTCCCGCACCTTCCCGACCAAGGTCGACAGGGCCGTCTTCAGCGCCAGCCCGATGGAGGTGGTCAACGTCCCCGAGGGTCGGTTGCTGCTCCAGAGCATGCGCAGCCACGACCAGTTCAACACCACGATCTACGGCCTCAGCGACCGCTATCGCGGCATCTCAGGTGGCCGCAGGGTCGTGTTCATGCACGCCGACGACATCGCCGCCTTCGGCTTCGTCGACGGCGACCTCGTCAACCTCGTGAGCGAGTGGAAGGACGGCACCGAGCGCACCGTCCCCTCGTTCCGCATCGTGGAGTACGACACCCCGCGAGGGTGCGCTGCGGCCTACTACCCAGAGGTCAATCCGCTGACCCCGCTCGACTCGACCGCGGAGGGCAGCAACCAGCCTGCCTACAAGTCGATCGTCATCCGGCTGGAGCCCGACTCCGGCGGGGACCCCACCTCCGAGGGCAACGGCGCCCCGGTGGGCTCGGACCGCGGCCACATGTCCGACGTGCAGCCGGACCAGCTCAGCTGACCGGATGCCAGAGTGCCTGTTCTGCTCGATCGCGGTGGGGGAGACCGAGGCCTCCGTCGTGTGGCGCGACGACGACCTCGTCGCGTTCCTGGACATCCGCCCCCTGTTCAAGGGCCACGTGCTGCTGGTGCCGCGCGTCCACGTCGCGACCCTGCCCGACCTGCCGAACGACCTGCGTGACCCGTTCCTCGCCGCGGCCCAACGGCTGGCCACCGCCATGGTGGACGGTCTGGGGGCGCAAGGGTCGTTCGTCGCGATGAACAACACCGTCAGCCAGTCGGTGCCGCACCTGCACTGCCACGTCGTACCTCGCACCAAGGGTGACGGCCTGCGTGGCTTCTTCTGGCCGCGCACGAAGTACGCCGACACCGCTGACCGGGACGAGTGGGCGGCCCGCATCACGGCCGCTCTTGCCTCCACCTAGAGTGGCCGTCGGCCCGACGAGGAGGCCGAGCAGACATCGATGAGAGGACAACGCCACATGGGTCGCTACGACGGACGGGTAGCCATCGTCACCGGTTCCGCACGAGGAATCGGCGCAGGCACGGCCAAGCGCTTCGCGGAGGAGGGGGCCTCGGTAGCGGTGCTCGACCTCGACGAGGGGCACGCCCAGGCGACCGCTGACGGCCTGGGCGGCGACGCCAAGGCCATCGGAGTCGGCTGCAACGTGACCGACGCGGCGTCGGTCGAGGCCGCGGTGGCGCGAGTGCTCGAGGAGCTCGGCGGACTGCACATCCTGGTCAACAACGCAGGCATCACCCGGGACAACCTGCTCTTCAAGCTGACCGAGGACGACTGGGACGCTGTCATGGACGTGCACCTCAAGGGCGCCTTCCTGATGAGCAAGGCCGCGCAGAAGACCTTCGTGGCCCAGAAGTACGGCAAGATCCTGAACCTCTCCAGCGTCTCGGCCAACGGCAACCGCGGCCAGGCCAACTACTCGGCCGCCAAGGCCGGTGTGCAGGGCTTCACCCGCACCCTGGCGCTCGAGCTCGGTCAGTTCGGCGTCAACGTGAACGCGATCGCACCCGGCTTCATCGCCACCGAGATGACCGACGACACCGCGCGCCGGCTCAATATCGACGTCGAGGAGTTCCGCAAGATGAACGCCGAGGCCAACCCGGTCAAGCGCGTCGGGCACCCCGAGGACATCGCGGCGGCGGCGGCGTTCCTGTGCAGCGACGAGGCGTCCTACATCACCGGCCAGACGCTGTACGTCGACGGTGGCGCCAAGATCTGACCCCGGTTCCCGGCATCCGGGAAATCTGCCAACACGGGCGGGCCTTGCGTCCTACGCAGGGCCCGCGTTGTCATCATGACCACATGACTTCGAGAGTCCCCGTTGGCCAGGGGCGCACGTCTGGTCCCGCTCGTCTGGTCGCAGTCCTCGCGGCGCTCACCCTGGGACTCGCCGTGGCCGGATGCGGTGCCGGGGACAAGGCGTCGGCGAAGAAGCCCGACTCGCAACCGATCGAGGGGGGAGCCCAGCTGGCGGCGCTGTGGCCACTCACCGGCCAGCCGGTCTCGGGGCGTACGCCGAAGCGCCCCGTGCTGGTCACCAAGATCGACAACACCGCCAGCAGCCGCCCGCAGCTCGGGCTCAAGCAGGCCGACCTGGTCACCGAGGAGCTGGTCGAGGGCGGGATGACCCGCCTGGCCGTGTTCTTCTACCAGAAGCTGCCGAAGACGGCCGGTCCCGTGCGCTCGATGCGGGCCTCGGACATCGGCATCGTCAAGCCGGCCCACGCCACGATCGTGGCCAGCGGTGCCGCGCCGCCCACGATCGGCCGGCTCAAGGCCGCGAAGGTCCCCTTCTTCGAGGAGGGCGGGCCGGGCTACTTCCGCGAGAGCAGCCGGCGTGCGCCGTACAACCTGATGGTCGACGTGCCCAAGCTGGCCAAGACGCTCGACAAGGGCGTGGTGCCCGCGAGCTACCTGCCGTGGGGCAAGGAGGCCGACTTCAAGGGCGGTCAGCCGGCCACGTCGCTCCAGGCGATCTTCAGCCGTTGGCACACGACCTCGTGGCGCTACCAGGGCGGGAAGTACCGCAACGACAACAGCTTCGCGGAGCAGGGACAGCAGTTCGTGCCCGACAGCGTCCTGGTCGTGCGGGTGCGCCTCGGCGACGCCGGCTACCTGGACCCGGCCGGCAACAAGGTGCCCGAGACCATCTACTCCGGCAAGGGCCAGTTCATGCTGTTCCACCAGGGCCGGATGGTGCGCGGCACCTGGGCGAAGAGGTCCAACCAGACGCCGATCCAGCTCAGCACCGCCGGCGGACCGCTCAAGGTCCCGGCCGGGCACGTGTGGATCGAGCTCGTCCCCAACCAGAAGGCCGGCGGGAACGTCACCTTCGCCAAGTGAGGTCAGAGGTCCTCGGTGGCCGGGGCTGCCAGCCCGATGCCCTGCTCGGCCAGTGTCCTGAGGCCCTCGAGGATGAACAGGATCGCCGCCTCGATGCGGGCGACCGCCTGCTTCGGGTCCTGGGCCGTCGTGACGCTCTCGCCGGCGGCCGACATGGCGCCGAAGAAGATGCGGCTGAAGGTCTGTTTCATCGGTTCGTCGAGCTCGTAGGTCGAGGCCTCGAGTACCGAGCCCACGATGTCCTGCACGATCCCGTAGCTGGAAAGCTCCTCCTGCTCGCGGAACCGCTCGTAGCCGAGGATCGCGGGCCCGTCCTGGATCACGACCCGCTGGTAGACCGGCTCCTGGACCACCGACAAGAAGGCCCTCAAGCCGGCGCGCGCCTTGTCCCAGGGTCCGTCGGTGCCTCGTAGAGCCGCCTTGATGCTCCTGGCGGCGTCGTCCTCGACCTGGGCGAAGACGGCCTCGAAGAGGCCCTGCTTGCCGGTGAAGTGGTGGTAGAGCGCGCCCTTGGTGACGCGGGCGCCGGCCACGATCGAGTCGAGGCTGGTCCCGCCGTACCCGTGCTCGGTGAACTGCGCGGTGGCGACCTCGATGAGCGCCCGCTTGGTGGACGCGGAGTACTGCGCTCGACGTGAGCCGCCCGTCGCCTCGGGGAGTCCGGTGAGCGGCTTCTCGGAGGGCGCGCGGTGCATCTGGGCAGTCTAGGTCGGCCGGTGGTGCGCAGCGGTGTCGTCCTCGCCAGTTAGGATGCCCCGATGAGCAGCGCACAGGCAGCGGGATTCGGGACCGGTGTCCTCGAGGACACCCACGTCGAGGAACGCACCGTTCCCACGGACAACGGCGACCATGAACGCCTCTCCCACTTCGTCCCCAAGGACAAGCTGATGGACGCGATGGTCAACGGGACCCCCGTGGTCGCCTTGTGTGGCAAGGTCTGGATCCCTAGCCGGGACCCGCAGAAGTTCCCGGTGTGCCCCGAGTGCAAGGAGATCTGGGAGAGCATGCAGGAAGGCGACAAGGAGTGAGGTTCCTCCACCGAACCCTGGTCTCCGTGGTGGCGCTCGCGGTGGCAGGCGTGCCCATGGCTCTCGCAGCCCCCGCCTCCGCCAGCCCGGGTGCGTCCACCGCGGCGATGGTGCCGTGCCTGACCGACATCGCCCTGCGGGCCAAGCAGGGGCGCGAGGTCCCCAAGTGGCGCCAGCGCGCCGACACGACCGACGTCTCGCAGGCTGACCTCGACGCCCTCCCGGCGAGCGAGACGCGCCCCGGGGTCGTGGCCCGTGTGGTCGAGCCCAGGCTGCCTGCCACCGTGGTGGTCCCGGTCTACGTGCACGTGATCAAGGGCAAGCACCGGGGGGAGCAGAAGAAGTTCGGCCCCAAGCGCTCCCGCAACATCGTCGCCCTCCTGAACAGCGGCCTGGCCGGCAAGCAGAGCTCACTCAGCGCCGCCACGCGCTACCGCTTCGTGGTGAAGAAGGTCGACTGGACCAGGCGTGACGGGTGGTACCACGCCTACTTCAACGGTCTTCGAGACCAGCGGATGAAGCGGAAGCTGCACCGCGGCGGGGCGAGCGCGCTCAACCTCTACCTCACTGGCACCGGCCCCAAGGACTACCCGGTGCTCGGCTACTCCAGGTTCCCGTGGCAGTACGCCAGCGTCCCCTACCTGGACGGGGTCACGGTCAACGTCGAGTCCCTGCCGGGCGGACGGGCCACCAACTACAACCTCGGTGACACCGTGATCCACGAGACCGGCCACTGGCTCGGCCTCCTGCACACCTTCCAGGGTGGCTGTGAGGGGGGCGGCGACCTCGTCTCCGACACGCCCGCCGAGGGCGAGCCCAGCTTCTACTGCCAGACCACGCGCGACACCTGTCCCGCACCCGGTCTCGACCCGGTGCACAACTTCATGGACTACTCCGAGGACGCCTGCATGAACATGCTCACGGCCGGACAGGTCCGCCGCATCGACACGGCTTTCGAGAAGTGGCGGTTCTAGGCGCCTGTGACTGACGGACACACTCCGCCTGAAGCTGTCCCGCCCGTCCTACCGCCCGCTTACCCGGACCGTGCTGCCTGGGGAACGGCGACCAGCCTGCGCGCGTGGCAGACGGCTGCGCTGACGGCGTACTTCGACAAGGGCCCCCGCGACTTCCTCGCGGTCGCGACGCCGGGCGCCGGCAAGACCACCTTCGCGTTGACGGTGGCCGCCGAGCTGCTCGCGCGACGCGTGGTCGAGCGCATCACCGTGGTGGCCCCGACCGAGCACCTCAAGACCCAGTGGGCCGAGGCCGCGGCCAAGGTCGGCATCCCGCTGGATCCGGCGTACTCCGGGCGCAAGGGCCGCGCCAGCAGCGACTTCGTCGGCATTGCCCTCACCTATGCAGGCGTCGCCGCCAACCCGCTGGCCCATCGCATCCGCACCGAGCGCTTCAACACCCTGGTGATCCTCGACGAGGTCCACCACGCCGGTGACGCGCGCGCCTGGGGTGAGGCCGTGCGCGAGGCCTTCGAGCCGGCCCGTCGACGACTCGCGCTCACCGGCACGCCGTTCCGCTCCGACATCAACCCGATCCCCTTCGTCAGCTATGCGCCCGACGACGACGGAGTGTCGCGGTCGGTGGCGGACTACACCTACGGCTACGCCCATGCCCTGGCCGACCATGTCGTGCGCCCGGTGTTGTTCATGGCCTACAGCGGCACGCTGCAGTGGCGCACCCGCGCCGGGGACGAGATCGCCGCAAGGCTCGGTGAGCCCCTCACCAAGGACCTGACCGCGCAGGCCCTGCGCACCGCCCTCGACCCCAAGGGCGCGTGGATCCCGTCGGTGCTCGAGGCCGCCGACCGTCGGCTCTCCGAGGTGCGCCGCCACGTGCCGGACGCCGGCGGACTGGTGATCGCCACCGACCAGGACTCGGCGCGCGCCTACGCCCAGGTGCTGGCGTCGATCTCGGGGGAGAAGCCCACGGTCGTTCTCTCCGACGAGAAGGCGTCCTCGAAGAAGATCGCCGCGTTCACCGAGGACGGGTCGCGCTGGATGGTGGCCGTGCGGATGGTCTCCGAGGGCGTCGACGTCCCACGGCTCGCGGTGGGCGTCTATGCGACCACGATCTCCACGCAGCTGTTCTTCGCCCAGGCCGTGGGCCGGTTCGTGCGTGCGCGCAGGCGGGGGGAGACCGCATCGATCTTCGTGCCCTCCGTGCCGCTGCTGCTCACGCACGCCTCCGAGATGGAGGTCGAGCGCGACCACGTGCTCCAGCGGAAGGTCACCGACGAGGGCGACATCTTCGCGGCCGAGGACGCGATGATGGCCGAGGCCCAGCAGGCCGAGAACGCCTCCGGTGACGAGACTTCGGTGCCCTTCGAGGCGCTCGGCTCGCAGGCCACCTTCGACCGGGTGCTCTACGACGGTGCCGAGTTCGGCCACGCCGGCGAGGTGCACGTCGGGTCGGAGGAGGAGATGGACTTCCTCGGCATCCCGGGGCTGCTCGAGGCCGACCAGGTCCGTGACCTGCTGCGCTCCCGGCAGAGCGAGCGGGCGGCTCGGCGTTCGCCCGTGGTGGAGAAGCCCCGCGAGTTGGCCACCCACGAGCAGCTCGCCGTGATGCGTCGCGAGCTCAACGGCCTCGTCGCGGCGTGGTACCACCGCACCGGCCAGCCCCACGGCGTCACCCACGCCGCCCTGCGCAAGGAGTGTGGCGGTCCGGCCGCGGCCGCAGCCACGGCCGACCAGCTCACCAAGCGGATCGACCTGGTGCGGGACTGGGCGAGCGGGCGTCGGGCTCAGTGAGGCGGGCAGTTTTTCTGGTTAACCAGAAAAACTGCCACAGAACCCACGTTGCAACGTGGGGAAACGACAACTTTCTGGGGTCAGTACGCCGCTAGCTGGCCGGCCCGCCTGGTCAGTCGAAGATGCCCGAGAGGGCGTTCGAGGCCGGCTGGCCGCCGAGGTGCGCGCAGAGCACCGTCGACCCCGGTGGTATCTCGCTGCTGCCCGTGACCAGGTCGACCAAGCCGGCCATCGACTTCCCCTTCGTAGACCGGGTCGATCATCATGGCCTCCAGTCGACCGCTCAGCCTGATCGCCTCGATGGTCGACTCCACCGGGATGCCGTAGAGATCCCCCGGCCCACCCCTCGAGCACGGTCATCTCGTCGTCGAGCAGGTCGCGTCCGAGCTCGGTCAGCGCCGCCGTGTGAGTGGCGATCCGGCCGCAGCCACCGCCGACCAGCTCGCCAAGCGGTTCGACCGGGGACTGGGCCACCCGGAGATAGACCAGCTTTGATGCCAATCAGGGGTGTGGTTCATTGTCGCGAGCATTCGATACACAAGCCTTGGGGACGCCGTGACTCGCATTTCTCGATCCATGCTGGTGAGCGGCCTGGTCGGCGCCTTCCTGGTTCTTCCCACGCATGCCGCGGAGGCGGCGACCAGGTGCACGACGGCCGGTCCGGGATCGTCGCAGTGCTTCACCGCGACCCACCTGGTCAAGAGCGTCCAGGTTGTTGAGTCAGTTCCCCTGGTGAACAGGTCGACGAAGACCGTCACCGCCCACTGCAGCTTTAGCCGAACCATCACCAAGAGCATCTCTGCCGGGGTGGACCTGAGCGCGACGGTGAAGGGCACTCTGTTCAAGGTCGTCGAGGCTTCAACGACCGCCACCGTGCACAGCAGCGTGAGCCAGACCGCCGCGCAGGCGACGACGGCCGGGGGGTCGGTGTCGCTGCGTCCCGGTCAGAAGATCATCTGCCAGCGGATCTACAGCCGCATCGTCGCCGACATCAAAGAAGTGACCTACTACCCGATGCCCAAGAACTCCACGACACGGACCTACTCGTCCACGACTCCCTCGAGCCTGGGCGTCCGCTTCGTCGACTGAGCGTGGCGGCGGTCGTCCCTGACGATTCCGGCATCGAATGTGGCAAGCGGTCAGTCCGAGACGACGGAGCCGAGCAGCGGCAGCACCCGGTGCCGCACCTGCGTCGCGAGCGCGATGACGGTCGAGCAGCGCACGATCGCGTCGTGGGCGAGGACCCGGTCGATGACCCGCTGGAGGTCGGTGTTGGAGCGAGCGACGACCCGGCACCACATGTCGCCGGGACCGGTGATGGTGCAGGCCTCGAGCAGCTCGGGGATGGTGGCCAGGTGGGCGCCCACCGCGTCGTGGCCCCCGGCTCCGGCCTGCCGGATCTCGAGGGTCAGGAACGCGGTCACCGGGTGGTCCAGCGCTGCCGGCTCGAGCTGAGGCCCCCAGCCCGAGACGACGCCGGTGCGCTGCAGCCTGTCCAGGCGGGCCTGGACGGTGCCGCGGGCGACGCCGAGCCGGCGGGACGCCTCGAGCACGCCCACCCGGGGCTCGGCGGCGAAGAGCTCGATCAGGGTGCGGTCGAGATGGTCCATCAGGCGCCTCCGAACTGGACAGGTTGTCCAGTGTGTCACGGCTGCGTTGCGCAGATTGTCTCCCACGGTGATCCTGAGGTCATGAGTTCGCTGACGCCGCAAGAGATCCGTGCCGACCTGACCCTCGACCAGCTCAAGCAGCTGGTCGGCCTCGTGGAGTACGACGGCGAACGCGACGTCTTCCCTGTCACGGGCTGGGACGCGATCGTGTTCGTGGTCGGGAACGCCAGCCAGACCGCGCACTACTACCAGTCCGCGTGGGGCATGGAGCTGGTCGGCTACTCAGGCCCGGAGAACGGCAACCGCGACCACAAGTCCTTCGTGCTGCGCTCGGGCTCGATCCGCTTCGTCATCAACGGTGCGGTCGACCCGGACAGCCCTCTGGCCGACCACCACCGTCGTCACGGTGACGGTGTGGTCGACATCGCGCTCGAGGTCCCTGACGTGGACCGGTGCATCGCGCAGGCGCTCAGGGCCGGCGCCACCGTCGTGCGCGAGCCCGAGGACGTCACCGACGAGCACGGCACCATCCGCATCGCCGCCATCGCGACGTACGGCGAGACCCGCCACACCCTCGTCGACCGCTCGAGGTACGACGGCCCGTACCTCCCGGGATACCTCCCCGCGGAGTCGACCTGGGTCAAGCGCGAGGGGGAGCCGAAGCGGCTGTTCCAGGCGCTGGACCACATCGTCGGCAACGTCGAGCTCGGGCACATGGACGAGTGGGTGGAGTTCTACAACAAGGTGATGGGGTTCACCAACATGGCTGAGTTCATCGGTGACGACATCGCCACCGACTACTCGGCGCTGATGAGCAAGGTCGTCGCGAGCGGCAACCACCGGGTGAAGTTCCCGCTCAACGAGCCGGCCCTCGCCAAGAAGCGGTCGCAGATCGATGAGTACCTCGACTTCTACCGCGGCGCCGGTGCCCAGCACCTCGCCGTCGCGACCAACGACATCCTCGCCTCGGTGGACGCCTTGCGGGCGAACGGCGTGGAGTTTCTCAGCACCCCTGACTCCTACTACGAGGACCCGGCACTGCGCGAGCGCATCGGCAACGTGCGCGCTCCCATCGAGGAGCTGCAGAAGCGCGGCATCCTGGTCGACCGCGACGAGGACGGCTACCTGCTGCAGATCTTCACCAAGCCGCTGGGCGATCGGCCGACGGTGTTCTTCGAGCTGATCGAGCGTCACGGCTCGCTGGGCTTCGGCAAGGGCAACTTCAAGGCGCTCTTCGAGGCCATCGAGCGCGAGCAGAACGCCCGCGGCAACCTGTGAGCCCCTCCCGCTGAGCAGGCTGTCCCCGCCTCGGGGTGAGCATGGGCGAGAATGAGCCGGTGAGCCTTGAGGGGGAGTCCTACGACCAGTGGCGTGAGCGAACCGCTCCCGCTCAACCGGTGCGGCGGGTCGACACCCGCCCCTGGCACTGGGGAGCCATCGCGCTCCTGGGGCTGTTCTTCGTCTGGGTGGGGGGCGGAACGCGCGCCTGGATCGGACTCGCGCTGGTCGCCGTGCTGACCCTGGAGGCAGTCCTCGAGCGAGGGGCGAGCCCCGACCAGGCCCGGGACGACCGTGCCCTGCGCGCAGGGACGTTCCTGGTCACGATGGTGCTGGGTGCGGCGCTCGTCTGGGTCGAGGGCGGAGCGGCAGTCTTCCTGCCTGTCCTGCTCGTGCTGCTCGACGTCAAGGACGACCGCAGCATCCTGCGCTTCGCCGTGGACCGGGTGCGCAAGGGTCGGGGGGTCGCGGCGACGAACGGACCGAAGCCCCAGAAGGACTCCGGCCCGCCCGTCTGATCAGTCGCGAACGACGGACCCCAACGAGATCTCCACGGTGGAACCGAGCGGCAGCGCCTGGACCAGGCGCAGCTGCGCCAGCGCCGGGTGCTCGTCGAGCAGCTTGGCGCCGTTGGCCAGCGACCGCAGTGCGGCCGTCTCTGCTCGTGCCGCCTCCAGCTGGGCCAGGGCACGCTGCCGACCCGTCACCAGCTCGGCGTACGCCGCCCGGAGCTCCGCGGGCAGGACGACGTCCTTGACCACGACCTCGAGCACCTCGATGCCGGCGGCCTCGCCGGCGGCGACGGCGGCCGTCTGGGCCCGGTCGGCCACCTCGGAGCGCGCCGACCGGGCCACGGCCTCCGCCTCGAGACCGGTGACGGCGTCGCGCAGGGCGAGCTGCACTGCGAGGTAGACCACGGAGAAGGGGTCGGCGACGACCTCGGTGAAGAGCACCGGGTCGCCGATACGCCAGCGCACCACGGCGGTGACCTTGACCGTCACACCGTCAGCGGTCAGGACCTCCTGGGCGGCGGTGTGGTCCAGGCGCTGACGGTCGTCGAGCCAGGTGTAGGTCGCCCGCCAGTGGCGAGGGTGGCGGCCGGGGACGAGCGCGCGGGTGGGCCGACCGGCCCGGTGCTCGAGGGCGCGCTGCCACGGGTGGACGGTGATGGTGAAGACAAACATGGGGGTGACCTCCCCTCTCGGGACTCGGTTGCTGCGGTGTGTGCGGGTGGTGCGGCTCGTGCGGTGATGCTGTCCGGCGGCCACGGACGGGTGCGGAGCCCGGGTCGTCGTGCTGACCGATCCGCGCTGCAGAGCACCCGTTCGCTGACGGCCACCGGACACCACCTGATGGAGAGGAGTTGAACCTCGGGCGTGATGAGCCGTTACCTGGTGGAGGTGGGGTACGACGCGCGGCACCGGGTCTGGCACTCCAGCCCGACCGCTGATCCCACCGCTGTGAAGGGTAGGGACACCACCAGGGCCGGCGCCACGGGTTTTCTCCGCGGGGCCGGCCCTGTCGAGGGTGGAGGGTCAGTCCAGGTCGCCGACGAGCACCGCTTCGGCCTCGTTCTGGCTGCCCATCTCGGCGGGCTCGTCGTAGAACGCGCGGGACACGGTCCTGGCCCCGAGGGTCAGGATCACGACCCCCACCAGGACGCTGGCGGTGCCGAACCAGAACGGTGCGTGCACGTGCACGTCCGGTGCCTCGCCGAAGAGCTTGAGCGCGACGTAGGGACCGACGGCGCCGCCGGTGAACCGGACGAAGGAGTACGCCGCCGAGGCGACCGGACGCTCGACCGGGGCAGCGCCCATCACGGCCTCGGTGATCAGGGTGTTGTTGTTGCCGATGAAGGCACCCGAGGCGATGATCCCGACCGTCACGACCACGGCGTGGTCGGCCCAGATGGCCATCATCGACATGTCGGCCGCGAACAGCACGAGCGTCGCGATGATCGCGGGGACGGTGCCGATGGCGCGCTGGACGATCGGCGCGACGACCACCGAGACGAGTGCCACCAGCAGGCCCCAGCCGAAGTAGATCCAGCCGATCTCGATGATGCCCGCATCCGGCAACGCGAACGGACCGGCGGCGAGGATCGTGAAGAAGCCGATGTTGTAGAAGATCGCCGTGAGGGCGAGGAGCAGCAGCGGTGGGTGCTTCAGGGCGCGGAAGGGGTCGGCCACCGAGGTCTTGCGACCGGTGGGCGGCGTGCTCGGCAGGAAGATGGCAGTCGCGACGAGGGCGACCACCATCAGCACGGAGACGCCGAAGAAGGGTGCGCGCCATGAGCGCTCACCGAGCAGTCCTCCGATGAGCGGACCGGACGCGATGCCTATCCCCAGCGCCGCCTCGAACAGGATGATCGCCTGGCCCGTGGAGCCACGCGAGGCCATCACGATGGTCGCGAGCGCGGTGGCCACGAACAGGGCGTTGCCCAGGCCCCAGCCGGCGCGGAAGCCGACGATGGCGCCCACGGAGCTCGACGACCCGGCGAGGGCGGCGAAGATGATGATGAGGACCAGGCCGGAGAGCAGGGTCCGCTTGGCCCCGATCCTGCTGGAGACCACGCCGGTGACCAGCATCGCGATTCCCATCACCGCCATGTAGCTGGTGAACATCAGCGAGACCTGGCTCGGCGTCGCGTCGAGCTGGGAGGCGATCGACTTCAGGATGGGATCGACCAGACCGATGCCCATGAACGCGATGACGCACGCGAAAGCAACGGCCCACACGGCACGCGGCTGCTTCAGCACTTTCTTCCTTCTTCCAGTAGGTCGGACAGGACGGCGACGGCGGTGGCCAGCTCTTCGGGGGAGTGACCGGAAGCCTCGACGCGCTCGGCCACCAGGGCCGCGTTGCTGCGGCGTACGGCGGTGAGCTTGCGAGCTCCGTCTGCGGTCGTGGAGATCAGGGTGGACCGGGCGTCGTCGGGGTGCGGGTCGCGGCGTACCCACCCCTTGGCGACGAGGCCGTTGACGAGGCCGGTCATGGTCGGCTGGCTGCAGCGGTCGGCCAGCGCCAGGTCACCGACCGTGCTCGGACCCAGCTCGTCGAGCAGGCTCATCAGCCGGGTGCTCGCGGCGGGCAGGTCCGCGGTGTTGCGGCGCACCTCCCGCACGAGCCGGGCGCTGAGGACGACCAGGTCGTTGCTCAGCTGCCTGACCTGTTGGTTGCTCATGCCAACCACTTTACATAGGTAGCCTATGTATATCCAGCGGAGGGGGGGTGCAGGATTCCCCGGGTGCCGGGGGGATTCCTGACGTTCTGGGCCGTTGCGACACCCGAGAACGTCAGGGCGCGCCCGTGAACCCCCTCCGTCTTGTCCGTCACCCTGCGTGCGACGCCCCGGGACCGCCGTGCCGGACCGGATCGGTCACCGCGGTCGGGCGCCCATGACTGAGCCTGCGTACGGCGCCCACAGGTGCCCCTTCAGGTGGCGGGCAGCACCGTCCCGGTGACCTCCCCCAGGGCGATACGGCCTCCCAGCGAGCCGGGGGCGGTGGCGCGCAGGGTGACGGTGTCGCCGTCCTCGAGGAAGGTGCGGCCGGAGGTCCCGAACGGCTCCCTCCCACCCCAGCTCAGCTCGAGGAACGAGCCACGCTGCTCACGCTCGTCGCCACTGATCGTCCCGCTGCCGTAGAGATCGCCGGTCCGCAGCGAGGCGCCGTTGCTCGTCAGGTGCGCGAGCATCTGGGCCGGCGACCAGTACATCGTGGCGTACGGCGGCCGGCTCACCACCTCGCCGTTCAGGACGATCTCGAAGGCGATGTCGAAGCCCGCCGGTTCCTCCACGCGCAGGTGCGGGAGGGGGGCGGGGTCCTGCCCCGGCAGCGGGACGCGAGCGTGCGACAGTGCCTCGAGCGGGGTGATCCAGCCGCTGATCGAGGTCGCGAACGACTTGCCGAGGAACGGCCC
>JBKJON010000080.1:0-3383 GCA_046595715.1 Marmoricola sp. | reverse complement strand
GAGGGTGTCGAGCAGCACGCCGACGAAGATGATCGCGCCGAGCTGGGCGAGCACCACGAGCGGCAGCACGCCGAGCACGGCGAAGACCGCCGCCAGCAGGATGCCGGCGCTGGTGATCACGCCGCCGGTCGCGGCGAGCGCGCGCAGCATGCCGTCGCGCGCGCCGTGCGTCGCGGTCTCCTCCCACGTCCGGGTGACCAGGAAGATGTTGTAGTCGACGCCGAGGGCCACCAGGAACAGGAACGCCAGCAGCGGCACACCCTCGCTGATCGCGTCGAAGCCGAAGAGACCGGTGAACAGCCACCAGCTCGCGCCGAGTGAGGCCGCGTAGGTGGCGAGCACGGTGCCGACCAGCAGGAGCGGCGCCACGAGCGAGCGCAGCAGCAGGATCAGCGCTCCGAGCACCAGCAGCAGGATCACCGGGAAGATCACCCAGCGGTCCCGGGCGGCGGAGGCGCCTTCGTCGAGCGCCTCGGCCGCCGTACCGCCGACGTGGCTGCTGCGGTCGACCTCGAGCAGGGCCGTGCGCATGCGCTCGACGGTGTCCCCGGCCGCCTTGCTGTCCGGCCCGTCGGTGAGGATGACGTCCAGCTCGGTCCACCCGTTGCCCGTCCCACCGGTGCGCACGGAGTCGACGCCGTCGAGCGCCTTGACCGCAGACGTGGCCTTCTCGGGCGAGCGGGTCATCACCACGGCGGGGTCGGAGCTCCCGGCGGGGAACGACTTCGCGAGGCGTTGGCCGGCCGAGATCGCCTCCGGCTTCTGCAGGAACTGGTCGGCGGTCGGCAGGCCGAGCCTGGCCGCGCCCAGACCGGTGGCGAGCACGCCGAGGACGATCAGGGTCAGGACGACGAAGGTCGTCGTACGACGGCTCACGGCGTCACCGACCCGGCGCCACAGCGAGTTGCCGTCGGCGAGCGACTCGGAGCCGAGCCTGGGGACCTTGGGCCAGAACACCCAGCGGCCGAAGAGCACCAGGGTGGCCGGCAGCGCGACGAGCGCGAAGGACGCGGCGACCACGATGCCGACCGCGCAGGCGATGCCGAGGCCACGGGTGCTCGGGATGACGGACAGGCTGAGGCTGAGCACGCCGAGGACGACGGTCGTCGCAGAGGACAGGACAGCGTGCGAGGTACGCCGCAACGCGACGAGCATCGCCTCGCGCCGGTCCTCGTGCGACCTGAGCTCGTCGCGGTAGCGCGAGATCAGCAACAGGGCGTAGTCGGTCCCGGCGCCGAAGACGAGGACGGAGAGGATGCCGATCGTCGACTCGTCCCACGGGACCGAGAGCCCAGCCAGGACCTGCGTGGCGAGGACGCTGGCGCCCTGGTCGGCGATGCCCACGACCAGCAGCGGGACCACCCACAGGACGGGACTGCGGTAGGTGATCACCAACAGGATGGCCACCACCGAGGCGGTGGCCGCGAGCAGCCGGAAGTCGGCGCCGGCGAAGACCGCTGCGAGGTCGGCCTGGACCGCGGACGGGCCGGTGACCTGCGCGGTGATGCCGTCGGGGGCCTTCTCGTCGAGCTGCTTGCGCAGCTCCTTGACAGCGTCCGCGTTCTCGGTGGAGTCGGTGGTCTGCACCGAGACGACGCTGATCGCAGCCGTGCCGTCCTCGCTGGGAACGACCATCGCCTCGTCCGGCACCGCGACCCGGTCGACGGAGAGGCCCTGGAGCACCTTCCGCAGCTCGCCGATCGTGGACTGGCCGAGGTCGTCGCCGGTGAACAGGATCACCGCCACGGCCGAGTTCTCCCGGGGCAGCTGCTCGCGGAGCTGGGCCGCCTGGGTGCTGTCATAGCCGGCAGGCAGGGCGTCGTCGACCGCCGAGGTGCGGGTGGCCTGGCCCAGGCCCACGATGAGGAGGATGCCGAACCCGAGCACCGCGATGCTCACGAGAGCACTGGCCCGACCGACGATCACACGCTGCAGAGTCTTCACGGCGCTACAGTTCCCCTTGTACCTCAGTTGATGACTAACTAAGTGAGCAATCTAGTGAGCGAATCTAGCAGTCACGGTCGCGGGCCGTCCAACCGCGAGGACCTCTCCTCCTCGCTGGAGGCCAGCCCCACGCTGGCCTTGCTGCGGACGCTGACCCAGCTCGCCGAGCAGGTTCCCCCGGCGGTGGCGCGCCGGGCCGCCCTGACACACAACGAGCTGCGGGCGCTCGAGCACCTGATGAACCAGTCGATGGGTCCAGGCGACCTCAGTCGCCTCCTCGGGGTGAGCTCGGCCGCGGCCTCGGGGATCATCGACCGGCTCGAGGCCCACGGTCACGCCCAGCGGGCCGCGCACGCCAGTGACGGGCGGCGTACCTCCGTGACGATCAGCGCCAGCGGTCGGGAGGAGGTCATCGGTTTCCTGATGCCGATGTTCCGCGAGCTCGCGATCATCGACGCCGAGCTCGACGACGCCGAGCGGGCAGCAGTCGACCGGTTCCTGACCGGCGCGATCCGGGCCCTGCGGGCGGTGATCTGACGGGTCCCCCGGGCGGCCTCGCCAGGCAGGATCACCGGTTGGCAGGATGTCCGCCATGGCGACCACGAGAGCGACGGTCCTGATCACCGGTGCGAGCAGCGGGCTGGGGGCGGAGATGGCGCGGCAGCTCGCCGCGTTGGGACACGACCTGGCCCTGTGCGCCCGTCGGCTGGACAAGCTCGAGGGCCTCAAGGCCGAGATCGCGGTCGCCAGCCCCGGTCGACGGGTGGAGATCCGGACGCTCGACGTCAACGACGACGACCAGGTCTTCGAGGTGTTCCGGGCGTTCAAGCAGGACTTCGGGTCGATCGAGCGCATCATCATCAACGCCGGCCTCGGCAAGGGTGCCCCGCTCGGCACCGGCCACTGGGAGGCCAACAAGGAGACCGCGATGACGAACTTCGTCGCTGCGCTCGCCCAGTCCGAGGCGGCCATGGAGATCTTCCGCGAGCAGGACGCCGGCCACTTCGTGATGATCAGCTCGATGTCGGCCATGCGCGGGATGCCCAAGTCCATGACGACGTACGCCGCGACCAAGGCCGGTGTGGCCTCCATCGCGGAGGGACTGCGCTACGAGTTCTACGGGAAGCCGATCAAGGTGACCGTGCTCTACCCGGGCTACATCGCCTCGGAGATGCACGAGGGCGTCTCGGACAGGACCCCGTGGATGGTCTCCACCGAGAAGGGCGTGCGCGCGATGGTCGAGGCCATCGAGAAGGAGAAGGACTCGGCGTGCGTCCCGACCCTGCCCTGGACCCCGATGAGCAAGGTGATGAAGCACGCCCCGATCCCGGTGCTCAAGAAGCTCATCTGACCACCCCGCCGAGGCGTCGCAGTTTTACCTGTGGAACCCGGTGAGGCGTCGCAGATTTACCTTCCGACCTACCGCCCGGAGGTAAATC
>JBKJON010000370.1:0-9328 GCA_046595715.1 Marmoricola sp. | reverse complement strand
GCAGTTACGTCACGTCGTACGACGGCGAGCGGGCAGTTGCGTCACGTCGTACGACGGCGAGCGGCAGTCTTGCGGACCCGGAATGCCCGCTCGGCGGCCCTACGCGGACCCGGAATGCCCGCTCGGCGGCCCCACGCGGACCCGGAATGCCCGCTCGGCGGGGGGGGGGGGTCAGCCGGTGTAGGGGACGGCCTCGAGGATCTCTGCCTTCTGGTCCTTGCCGTTCGGCAGGGTGTAGGTCACGGTCTCGCCGCGACGGGCGCCCTTGATGGCCTGGCCCAGCGGTGACTGCGGCGAGTAGACGGTGATGTCGTCACCGGCCATCTCGCGGGCACCGAAGAGGAACTCCTGGGTCAGGTCGGCACCGAGGAGCTTGACGGTCACCTTCATGCCGGGCTCGACGACGCCGTCGTCGGCGGGGGTCTCGCCGACGACGGCGTCGTCGGCGGGGGTCTCGCCGACCTTGGCGCGGCGCAGCATGTCGACCAGCTGCTGGACGCGACCGTCCACCTTGCCGAGCTCCTCGCGAGCGGCGTGGTAGCCACTGTTCTCCTTGAGGTCGCCCTCGTCACGGGCCTCGCTGACCTTCTTCACGATCTCGGCACGGCCGACGCCGCGCAGACGCTCGAGCTCGGCCTGCAGCTCGTCGAACTTCGTCTGGGTCAGCCAGACGACATCGCCTTCGGTCGGCTCGGTCATGGGGTCTCTCCTGTACATCGTTGTCCATCAGGGCAAGTAAACGATGCTACCAACGTGCGGTCGGAGGGCAGAATCGTGGTTCATGGCCCGGGACGGGCGGTGAGGCGTGAGCAGGCCGAGAGGTTCAGCGTGGCCGGGACTGGCCCGCAGCCGTGCAACCGACCAGCTCGACCGAGGTGGCCTCGCGCTCGGTACGCAGCTGCACCGCTCGCAGCGTGCTCGTGTTCTCGCCCGTCACCTTGAAGTTGAGCTCACCCACGACGGAGTGGTCCACCGCGAAGGCGCGCAGCAGACAGCTGGCCTCGACGTCCTTGGAGCGCGGCTTCACCACCACCTCGGCGTTGACCGTGTGGCTGTCGACGACGTCGAAGGAGCGGATGGAGGACTGCACGTCGGGGGTGCTCTGGAACCACGCGGCCCAGGCCAGCCAGACCAGCGCCACGACGCCGACGACCCCGGAGGCGATGATGATCGTGCGACGGCGCGCGGGACTCGCGGTCCCGTAGCGGTCCGCCAGTGCGTCGGTGCTCACGTCCCTCACAGAGCCGATTCTCTCATCCCTAGGATGGAGACCATGCTGCGCCTGATGCACGTGCACGCCCACCCGGACGATGAGTCCAGCAAGGGCGCTGCCTCGACCGCCAAGTACGTCGCCGAAGGGGTCGACGTCCACGTCGTCACCTGCACCGGTGGCGAGCGTGGCTCGATCCTCAACCCCAAGATGGACCGCCCCGACGTCCTCGAGAACATGACCGAGATCCGCCGCCAGGAGATGGAGGCGGCCCGCGAGATCCTGGGCGTCCGGCAGGACTGGCTCGGCTTCGTGGACTCCGGCTGGCCCGAGGGGGACCCCAAGCCCCCGCTGCCCGAAGGCTGCTTCGGCCTGATGGACCCGCAGGTGGCGACCGAGCCGCTCGTGCGGCTGATCCGCAGCTTCCGGCCGCACGTCCTCACGACCTACGACGAGAACGGTGGCTACCCGCACCCCGACCACATCATGTGCCACAACATCTCGATGGTGGCGCTCGAGGCTGCGGCGGACCCGGAGCGGTTTCCCGACGCCGGTGAGCCGTGGCAGGTCATCAAGGTGTACTACCAGCACGGGTTCAACCGGCCCCGGATGTCGGCGCTGCACGAGGCGATGCTGGAGGCCGGCCTCGAGTCGGGGTTTGGGGAGCGACTCGAGCAGTGGAAGCCCGACCCGGCCCACGACGCCCGGATCACCACGCGGGTGCCCTGCGGTGATTACTTCGAGGTGCGGGACCGGGCGCTGATCGCCCACGCGACCCAGATCGATCCCGACGGCTTCTTCTTCAACGCCCCCCTGGAGCTGCAGCGACGGGTCTGGCCGACCGAGGAGTTCGAGCTCGTCTCGTCCCAGGTGGACACCGAGCTGCCGGAGGACGACCTGTTCGCGGGGATCCGCGACCGCCCCGACTTGGCCACCTGAGAGACTGGTGCCATGAACCCGTTCATCGTCCTCCTCCCCTACCTCGTGTCCGGTGCCGACAAGGTGCCTGCCCCCGAGGACGTGAAGGCCGGATGGGGAGCGTTCGCGATCTTCCTCCTGATGGCCGTGGCGGTCGGGCTGCTGGGCTGGAGCATGGCCCGCCACCTGCGCAAGGCCAAGGCCAACGCGGACCTCGGCCGCTTCGACCCCAGCGACGAGCCGCGCACCCGCGCCTCCTGACCGGACCCCGGCCACGGTGAAGCCCGTCCCCCACGGGACCGGCCAGCTGCTGTGGAGCCGGGCGCTCGTGCTCTCGGGGGTGGCTCAGGCCACCGGGTCATTCGCCCACGTCCGGGCCAACGGGCTCCTGCCCGGAGTCGGGACTGTGGCGGATTTCTTCGAGGTGAGCAATAGACCGAGTTCAGCAACCCCTTAACTCGCTGTTGACGGGTGCCTGCACTCGGCAGATAGTCGTGTGACCCACCCCACACGGAGGCTCCAGTGCAGGTTCCAGCGCCCTTCGACTATGAACGTGCCACCAGCGTCGACCACGCGATCGGGCTGCTCGAGCGGCTGGGCGACGAGGCACGCCTGGTGGCGGGGGGACACAGCCTGCTGCCGATGATGAAGCTGCGGCTCACCGATCTGGAATACCTCATCGACATCAACGACCTGCACGACGAGCTCGGCTACGTGCGCGTCGGTGTCGATGAGGTCCGGATCGGCGCCATGACCCGGCACCGGGAGCTGCTCGAGTCGGCCGAGCTCCTGGCAGTGTTCCCGATCTTCGCCGACGCCGAGGCCGTCATCGCCGACCCGATCGTGCGCAACCGTGGCACGATCGGCGGCTCGCTGTGCCAGGCCGACCCGTCCGAGGACCTCACCGCGGTCTGCACGGCCCTGGACGCGAGCTGCCTCATCCGTAGCTCGTCGGGGGAGCGGGTGGTCTCCATGGAGGAGTTCCATCGCGGCCCCTACGAGACCGCCGTGGAACAGGGGGAGATGCTTCTCGAGGTCCGGCTGCCGGTGCGGCCGGGCGGGTCGAGTGCCTACGCCAAGGTGGAGCGGAGGGCCGGAGACTGGGCCGTCACCTCGGTGGGCGCCGCGGTGTGGATGACCGACGGGGTGATCACCAACGCGCGGGTAGGGCTGGCGGCCGTCGGCCCGAACACGACCGGCATCCCGGCGATCTCCGAGGCCCTGCACGGGCAACGGCCCAGCGAGGAGCTGTTCGCACGGGCGGGCGCGATCGCAGCCGAGAGCTGCTCGCCCACGACCGACAACCGCGGGACGGCTGACTACAAGCGCCACCTGGCCGACGAGCTGACCCGCCGGACGCTGCGCACCGCCGTGCAGCGCATCGGGGCCGGCCTCGCCGGCGACCAGGCCCAGGACGAGCGCGGCAACCAAGGAGGAGCGAGCTGATGCAGGTCACCATGACGGTCAACGGCGAGAGCGTGACCCGCGAGATCGAGGGCCGGATGCTGCTGGTGCACTTCCTCCGCGACGAGCTCGAGCTCACCGGCACGCACTGGGGGTGCGACACCAGCAACTGCGGCACCTGCGTCGCCTGGATGGACGGCGAACCGGTCAAGACCTGCACGGTCCTCGCCGCCATGGCGGGTGGGCGTGAGGTGCGCACGGTGGAGGACCTCGAGGTGGACGGCGTGCTTGACCCCGTCCAGGAGGGCTTCATGCGCTGCCACGGGCTGCAGTGCGGCTTCTGCACGCCGGGGATGATGATGACCGCCCGGGCGCTGCTCGATCGCGAACCACATCCCGACGAGCAGCGCATCCGCGAGGCGATCTCCGGACAGATCTGCCGGTGCACCGGCTACACCACGATCGTGCGGTCGATCCAGTGGGCCGCCGAGCATCCCCACGGGATCGGTGAAGAGGTCGCTGTCGGTGCCCAGGGTGCGCCGGGTTCCGCCGGGAGCGAGTCATGACCGCCCTCGACCAGTCGGTCCAGGAGGCCGCCGCCGAGCGCGAGGACCTCGACCCTGCCTCCAACGACCCTGCCTCCAACGACCGGGCCGACAACGACAAGACCCCCATGGGCCACGGGCGGATGCTCCGCAAGGAGGACCCGCGCTTCATCCGTGGCATGGGCAAGTACGTCGACGACATCCAGCTCAAGGGGATGCTCCACCTCGCCATCCTGCGGTCACCGGTCGCTCACGCCACCATCGTCAGCATCGACACCAGTGCCGCGACCGCGCATCCCAAGGTGAGGGCCGTGATCACCGGCGCCGACCTGGCCGAGAAGGGCCTCGCCTGGATGCCGACGCTGTCCAACGACGTCCAGGCCGTGCTGGCGACCGACAAGGTCCGCTTCCAGGGGCAGGAGGTCGCGTTCGTCGTGGCCGAGGACCGCTACTCCGCCCGTGACGCCCTCGAGCTGATCGACGTGGAGTACGACATCCTCGAGCCGGTCATCGACGTACGCCGGGCGCTGGCCGAGGACGCCCCGGTCATCCGGACCGATCTCGAGGGCAAGACCGACAACCACTGCTTCGACTGGGAGACCGGCAACGCGGCCGAGACCGACGCGGTGTTCGCCAAGGCGGACGTGATCGTGACCGAGGACATCGTCTACCCGCGCGTGCACCCGGCTCCCATGGAGACCTGTGGCGTCGTGGCCGACTACGAGCGCGTCAGCGGCCAGCTGACGCTGTGGAGCACGACCCAGGCGCCGCACGCGCACCGCACGGTCTATGCGCTGGTCTCGGGGCTGCCCGAGCACAAGATCCGGGTCATCGCCCCCGACATCGGCGGCGGCTTCGGCAACAAGGTGCCGATCTACCCCGGCTACGTCTGCGCGATCGTGGCCTCCCTCGTGCTCGGCAAGCCGGTCAAGTGGATGGAGGACCGCACCGAGAACCTGGTGAGCACGGGCTTCGCCCGTGACTACGTGATGCGCGGCGAGATCGCGGCGACCAAGGAAGGCAAGATCCTGGCGATCCGCACCCACGTGCTGGCCGACCACGGGGCCTTCAACGGGGTGGCGGCGCCGATCAAGTACCCCGCCGGGTTCTTCGGTGTCTTCACCGGCAGCTACGACCTGGAGGCGGCGTACTGCTCGATGACCGCCGTCTACACCAACAAGGCGCCCGGGGGGGTGGCCTACGCCTGCTCCTTCCGGATCACCGAGGCGGTCTACCTCGTGGAGCGCCTCGTCGACTGCCTGGCCTACGACATGGAGATCGACCCCGTGCAGCTGCGGCGTCAGAACTTCATCCAGCCCGAGCAGTTCCCCTACACCACCAAGACCGGCTGGGTCTACGACTCCGGGGAGTACGAGAGGGCCCTCGACCTCGCGCTCGAGATGGCGGGCTACGACGACCTGCGCCGCGAGCAGGAGGAGAAGCGGGCCAAGGGCGAGCTGATGGGCATCGGGGTCGCGTTCTTCACCGAAGCGGTCGGTGCCGGACCACGCAAGGACATGGACATCCTCGGGCTGGGCATGGCCGACGGCTGCGAGCTGAGGGTGCACCCCACCGGCAAGGCAGTCGTACGCGTGTCCTGCATGAGCCAGGGGCAGGGACACGAGACCACGTTCGCGCAGATCGTCGCCGAGGAGATCGGCATCGCGCCCGCCGACATCCAGGTCGTCAACGGCGACACCGACCAGACGCCGTTCGGGCTCGGCACCTACGGCAGCAGGTCGACCCCGGTCTCGGGTGCCGCGGCCGCGCTGGTGGCGCGCAAGGTCCGCGACAAGGCGCAGATCATCGCCTCGGGGATGCTCGAGGTCTCGGTCGTCGACCTGGAGTGGACCAAGGGCGCCTTCCAGGTGAAGGGCGACCCCGGGAGGTCGGTGACCATCCAGGAGATCGCGATGAGGGCGCACGGCGCCGGCGACCTCCCCGAGGGTCTGGAGGGCGGGCTCGAGGCGCAGATCTGCTACAACCCCGAGAACCTGACCTACCCCTTCGGCGCCTACATCTGCGTGGTCGACATCGACCCGGGCACGGCCCAGGTCAAGGTGCGCCGGTTCGTCGCCGTCGACGACTGCGGCACCCGGATCAACCCGATGATCATCGAGGGCCAGGTGCACGGCGGTCTGACCGACGGTGTCGGCATGGCCCTGATGGAGATGATCGCGTTCGACGAGGACGGCAACTGCCTCGGTGGCTCGCTGATGGACTACCTGATCCCGACCGCCCTCGAGGTGCCGCACTGGGAGACCGGGCACACCGTCACCCCGTCGCCGCACCACCCGATCGGCGCCAAGGGCGTCGGGGAGTCGGCCACGGTGGGGTCGCCCCCGGCGGTGGTCAACGCTGTCGTCGACGCGCTGAAGCCCTTCGGGATCCGGCACGCCGACATGCCCCTGACGCCCTCGCGGGTCTGGGACGCCATGCAGGGCCACCCGACCCCGCCGATCTAGACCCCCGAGAGGCAGCCGTGACGACCCAGCTCTCCGAGCGGATCGACCAGCTCACACGTTCGCGCGTGCCGTTCGTCCAGGCGACGGTCGTGCGGGCCCAGGAACCGAGCTCGGCGCACGCGGGCGACCGCGCCATCGTACTGGCCGACGGGTCCATCGAGGGGTTCGTGGGCGGTCAGTGCGCAGCCGGCTCGGTGCGGACGGCCGCCCTCGGTGCCCTGGAGTCGGGCGTGGGAGTGCTGCTCCGGGTGCTGCCCGGCAGCACCGACACCTTCCCCCAGACGCCGGGCGCGAGCATCGTGGTCAACCCGTGCCTGTCAGGAGGGGCCTTGGAGATCTACCTCGAGCCACTGCTGCCCTCACCGACCCTCTACCTCGTCGGGTCCTCCCCGACGGCCGAGGCGGTCGCGACGCTCGCCCCCACCCTGGGTTTCGTCGTGGACCGGGCCGGCGAGGACACCCGGCCCGAGGGCGCGCTCGCCGCGATCGTGTCCAGCCACGGCGGCGACGAACCTGCCGCGATCCGTTCCGCGCTCGACGCCGGGGTCGGATTCGTCGGGCTGGTCTGCAGCCACACCCGCGGCCAGGCGCTGCTCGCCGAGCTCGACCTGTCCGAGCAGGAACGGGCGCGCGTGCACAGCCACGTCGGGGTGGACATCGGTGCCCGCACCGCCCCGGAGATCGCGCTGTCGATCCTGGCCGAGATCGTGCGATGCATTCGGCTCGAGGGACTCAGGGCCACACCGGCCCAGCACGCAGCACCGCGACCACGTCAGGCCGTCGACCCGGTGTGCGGCATGACGGTCACGGTCGCGTCCGACACCCCGCACCTGGTGGTCGACGGCGTCGACCACTGGTTCTGCATGCCGGGCTGCCGCGACAGCTTCGCCGCGGACCACGCTTCGTGAGCGCGCTGTCCTCCGCTGCCGACGTGCGCGCCCGGTTCGACGAGCGCGACTACCTCGCCGACGAGGGCCTCTCGACGGCGATGTTCCTCGCCCTCCGGCTCGGGATGCCGCTGCTGCTCGAGGGCGAGCCCGGGGTGGGGAAGACGGCGGCGGCCCGGGTGTTGGCGGACTGCCTCGGCGTACCCCTGGTGAGGCTGCAGTGCTACGAGGGGCTCAGTGCCGCAGAGGCCCTCTATGACTGGAACTACCAGCGGCAGCTGCTCGCGATCCGGCTCGCGGAGTCGCAGCGCCATACCCTCACCGAGGCCGACCTGTTCAGCGAGGAGTACCTCGTGGAGCGGCCCGTGCTCCGCTGCGTGCGGTACGCCGGCCCGACGCCGCCGGTGCTCCTCGTGGACGAGATCGACCGTGCCGACGACGAGTTCGAGGCGCTGCTGCTCGAGGTGCTGGGGGAGGGATCGGTCACGGTTCCCGAGATCGGCACCTTCACGGCAGCCCAGCCGCCGATCGTGGTGCTCACCTCCAACCGCAGTCGGGACCTCCACGACGCGCTCCGGCGGCGCTGTCTCTACCACTGGCTGGAGTACCCCGATCCGGCCCGCGTCTGCGCGATCCTGCGTCGCACGGTGCCCGCTGCCAACGAGGACCTGATCACCTCGGCCGCCCAGTTCGTCGGGCGGGTGCGCGCCCTGGAGGTCGACAAGCCGCCGGGGATGGCCGAGGCGATCAACTGGGTCGCGGCCCTGTCCGTCCTCGGGGCGACCGAGCTGATGCGGGACACGGTCGTCGCCACGCTCGGGGCCGTCGTGAAGACCGTCGACGACCGCGACACCGTCCTGGGAAGCCTGGACTCCGTGCTCCATGGGTGACCACCCCACCCTGCTGCGGGGCGTCGACCGCGCCGCCCTGGCGGCTGCCTTCGGTGATCGCCTGAGGAGAGCCGGGGCCACCGTCCCGACGACTGCGATGGCGGACCTGTGCGCGTCGCTCGGGGTGGCTCCGCCCGCGCGGGTGGAGGAGCTCTACTGGGCGATGCGGGTCACCCTCGTCCGTCGGCAGCCCGACCTCGAGACCTTCGACCGGGTCTTCGACGCGGCGTTCCGCCAGGCCCGCACCGGGGCCGACCCGCACGCCCGACGCCAGGGCGAGCTGCCCGACCGGGCGCCGGTCCCTGCGGGCACGCTCACCGCGGTCCCGGGACACCAGCGGCAGCCGGAGGATCCGGAGGAGACCGGCCTGCCCTGGCAGACGCTCCCGCGCAGCACCTCGGGCGAGGAGTCGTTCGACGACGAGGTCCTCCTGCCCGAGCTGCGGCCGAGTGCGTTGGCCGGGCTGGACGACACCCCCTTCGACGAGTTCGACGAGCTGCAGCTGGCCGAGCTCGGTCGTTGGCTCGAGCGGGTCTCGCCACAGTGGCCGATGCGGCGCAGCAGGAGGCTCCGGGCCGGGCGACGTGGGGACCGGATCTCGCTGCGGCACTCGATGTCCGCCTCCCGGCGTACGGGCTGGGAGCCGTTGCTCGACCTCCGGCGCCAGCACCGGGTGGAGCGGCCCCGTTCCCTGACCCTGGTCACCGACGTCAGCGGGTCGATGCAGTCCTACTCCTCGGCGTACCTCCACCTGATGAGGGCCTTCGCACGCACCGGTCGGGCCGAGACGTTCGCCTTCTCCACCGCCCTGACGCGACTGACCCCGGCGCTCGTGCAACGGTCGGCGGCCAGGGCGCTGGAGCTGGCCGAGGAACGTGTCGGCGACCGGTACGGCGGCACCCACCTCGCCGGCTCGTTGCGGCAGCTGGTCACTTCCCGGCACGGGGCGAACCTGCGAGGAGGCGTGCTGATCATCGCCTCCGACGGCTGGGACAGCGACAGCCCCGAG
>JBKJON010000569.1:0-9674 GCA_046595715.1 Marmoricola sp. | reverse complement strand
CTCCTGCGTGCGGGCGCCCGGGAGGTGGTCGCCGTCGACGTCGGTTACGGCCAGCTCGTGTGGGCGCTGCAGAACGACCCCCGGGTGCGCGTGCACGACCGCACCAACATCAGGGAGGTCGACCTCGATCTCATCGGTGGACCGGTCGACCTCGTCGTCGGAGACCTCTCCTTCATCTCGCTCACGCTCGTGCTCGAGTCGCTCACCGGCGTCACCAGTCCTGACGGGGACCTCGCTGTGATGGTCAAGCCGCAGTTCGAGGTGGGCAAGGACCGCTTGGGCAAGGGCGGGGTGGTCCGTGACCTCGGCCACCGTGCCGACGCCGTGCAGGTCGTCGCGGAGTCTGCTGCCGCTCGCGGCTGGGGCGCCCGCGCGGTGACGACCAGCCCTCTGCCCGGCCCCTCGGGCAACGTGGAGTTCTTCTTGTGGCTGCGAGCGGGTGCGGCCACCATCGGCCGCGAGGACGTGGAGGCCGAGGTGGCCCGTTCCGCGTCCCTGGGGGTGCCGGGTGAGAAGGTGAACCCGTGACCGAGCCCGCCGCCAACTCAGACCGGCGCATCCTCCTGCTGGCGCACACCGGCCGCGAGGAGGCGCGCGAGGTGGCGCGCGCCGTGGCGAGCTCCCTGACCGACAACGGGCTGATCGTCCGCATGCTCGACAACGAGGCCAAGGAGCTCGAGCTGCCGTCGGGTCACGGTGTCGAGACGGTGACGCTCGAGCACGCGAGTGCCGCTGACTGCGAGCTCGCCGTGGTCATCGGGGGCGACGCCACCATCCTGCGGGCGGCCGAGCACACCCACGGCACCGCGACCCCGCTGCTGGGGGTCAACCTCGGGCACGTCGGCTTCCTCGCGGAGGCCGAGAGCGAGGACGTCGAGAAGATGATCGAGCTCATCGTGGAACGCAAGTACCACAGCGAGGAGCGGCTGACGGTCGACGTCTCCGTCTACCGCGACAAGGAGCTGGTGGAGACGACCTGGGCCCTCAACGAGGCCAGCGTGGAGAAGGCCGCCCGGCAGCGGATGCTCGAGGTGGTCGTCGAGGTCGACGGTCGCCCGCTCAGCCGGTTCGGCTGCGACGGCGTCGTCTGTGCCACCCCGACCGGCTCCACGGCGTACAACTTCAGCGCCGGTGGGCCCATCGTGTGGCCCGGGGTCGAGGCCCTGCTGATGGTCCCGATCAGCGCGCACGCCCTGTTCGCCCGCCCCCTGGTCGTGGCGCCCTCGTCGGTGCTCGCCGTCGAGGTCCTCGCCCAGAACGAAGGTGCCGGGGTGCTGTGGTGCGACGGTCGCCGCACCGTCGACCTCCCGCCCGGGGCCCGCATCGAGGTACGCCGCGGCCGCTCGCCCGTCCGGCTGGTCCGTCTGCACGAGGCGCCCTTCACCGATCGCCTGGTGGCGAAGTTCGGCCTGCCGGTCGAGGGCTGGCGCGGAGCCACCGCTCGCCGTCGACTCAACGGCGAGCGATGAGCGCCGCCGGAGCGGGGCGAGTCCGGTGATCGAGGAGATCCGGATCAGCTCACTGGGCGTGATCGAGGAGTCGGTGCTCGAGCTCGGCGAGGGACTGACGGTGATCACCGGTGAGACCGGAGCCGGCAAGACCATGCTCGTGACGGCACTCGGCCTCCTGCTGGGCGGTCGGGCCGACACCGGTGCCGTCCGCACCGGTGCCCGAGCCGCGCGGGTCGAGGGGGTCGTGCGGGCCGACACGCAGCTCACCGCGATGGCCGACGAGCACGGGGGAGAGGTCGAGGGCGGCCAGCTGCTGCTCGGGCGCCAGGTGTCGGCCGAGGGGCGCTCGCGGGCCTTCCTGGGCGGCGCCTCGGTTCCCGCGTCCGCGCTGGCCCGGGTCGGTGACGCCCTGGTCGCCGTGCACGGTCAGTCCGACCAGCACCGGTTGCTGCGGCCCGAGGCGCAACGGGACGCTCTGGACTCCTACGCCGGCGCTGTGCTAAGTGACGTGCTGGCGCGCTACGGCTCCGTCTTCACCCGTCTGCGGGCCGTCGAGGCCGAGCTGCGCGACGTCCTCGGCTCCGCCCGGGAGCGGGCTCGTGAGGCGGACCTGCTCCGCCTCGGTCTCGAGGAGATCGAGGCCGTCGACCCCCGGTCCGGGGAGGAGGAGGCCCTTGCGACCGAGGAGTCACGGCTCGGCTTCGCCGACACCCTCCGCACCGCGGCTGAGGAAGCCCGGGAGGCGCTGTCCTCGGACGGCGACTCGGACGGGGACTCGACCGACGCGCTGGGTGCGCTGTCGGCGGCCCGTCGCGCCCTGGAGAGCGTGCGCGAGCACGATCCCGAGGTGGCGGGCCTGGCCGAGCGCGTGGCCGAGGTCAGCTACCTCCTCGCCGACGTGGCGGCCGACGTGGCTTCCTACTCCACCGGGGTGGAGACGGACCCGGCGCGGCTGGCCGTTGTCTCCGAACGGCGTGCGGCCCTCACCACCCTGACCAGGAAGTACGGCGAGACGGTTGACGAGGTCCTCGAGTGGTCACGGGTCTCGGCCCGACGGCTCTTCAGCCTCGACGGCTCCGAGGACCGCATCGCCGAGCTGCGCGAGGAGCGTGGTCAGCTGCGCACCAGCCTGGCCACCGAGGCCGCCGACCTCACACGCCTGCGGGCCGAGGCCGGTTGCCGGCTCTCCCTCGTCGTGAGCGAGGAGCTGCACTCGCTGTCGATGCCGCACGCCCGCTTCGAGGTGCACCTCGACCGGGTCGAGAACGAGCGCGGGCTGGAGATCGACGAGCGCCGGTGGCACTTCACGCCCACCGGGGTCGACGAGGTCGAGCTGCTCCTGGCCGCCAACACCGGCTCCGAACCCCGTCCGCTCTCCAAGGGTGCCTCCGGCGGCGAGCTCTCCCGGGTGATGCTGGCCATCGAGGTGGCCCTGGCCGACACCCGTCCCGTCCCGACGTTCGTCTTCGACGAGGTCGACGCCGGCGTGGGCGGCAAGGCGGCCGTGGAGGTCGGGCGTCGGCTGGCGGCCCTGGCCAGGTCGGCGCAGGTCCTCGTCGTCACCCACCTCCCGCAGGTCGCCGCCTTCGCCGACCACCACGTCGTCGTACGCAAGTCCAGCGACGGCAGCGTGACCACCTCGGGCCTCGACACGCTCGACGACACCGGGCGGGTCCACGAGCTCTCGCGAATGCTCGCCGGCATGGAGGAGTCCGACACGGCGATGGCGCACGCGCAGGAGCTGCTCGAGATGGCGCAGAAGTCTCGGGGCCACCCCGGCCCTGGCGTGGGGTCGCCACGTCCGACACGAACACGGTGAAATGCCGCCCGACGCACAACCCATGACGAATCGTTGGTAGGCTCGAATCCCGTGGAGGACCGCACACCGAGCCTGTTCTTGAGCCCTCTGGGCGCCACTCGAGCCCACGGGGAGCCCTGTTGGTAGCACCGCAGCAGACCAAGCACGTCTTCGTCACCGGAGGTGTGGCCTCCTCGCTCGGCAAAGGACTGACAGCCTCGTCCCTGGGCCGGTTGCTCCGCTCGCGGGGACTGCGGGTCACGATGCAGAAGCTCGACCCCTACCTCAACGTGGACCCCGGGACGATGAACCCGTTCCAGCACGGCGAGGTGTTCGTCACCAACGACGGTGCGGAGACCGACCTCGACATCGGTCACTACGAGCGGTTCCTCGACACCGATCTCAACCAGATCGCCAACGTCACCACCGGGCAGGTCTACTCGACGGTGATCGCCAAGGAGCGGCGCGGCGACTACCTGGGCGACACCGTGCAGGTGATCCCGCACATCACCAACGAGATCAAGGACCGCGTCCTGGCCATGGGCGCCGACGACATCGACGTGGTCATCACCGAGGTGGGCGGCACGGTCGGCGACATCGAGTCCCTGCCGTTCCTCGAGGCGGCCCGCCAGGTCCGTCACCAGATCGGCCGCGACAACGTCTTCTTCCTGCACGTCTCACTGGTGCCCTGGATCGGCCCGTCCGGCGAGCTCAAGACCAAGCCGACCCAGCACTCGGTCGCCGCCCTGCGTTCCATCGGCATCCAGCCGGACGCGATCGTCTGCCGTGCGGACCGCGAGATTCCGGTGTCGGTCAAGAAGAAGATCTCGCTGATGTGCGACGTCGACGAGGAGGCGGTGGTCACCGCCGCCGACGCGCCGTCGATCTACGACATCCCCAAGGTGCTGCACCGCGAGGGCCTCGACGCCTACCTCGTGCGCCGGCTCAACCTGCCGTTTCGTGACGTCGACTGGACCCTCTGGGACGACCTGCTCAAGCGGGTGCACCACCCCAACGAGGAGGTCACGGTCGCCCTGGTCGGCAAGTACATCGACCTCCCCGACGCCTATCTCTCGGTCGCCGAGGCCCTGCGGGCCGGCGGCTTCGCCCACGAGGCCAGGGTCAACATCTTGTGGGTGCCCTCCGACGAGTGCGCGACTCCCGAGGGGGCCGCGCGCCGCCTCGGCGACGTCGACGCGATCTGTGTCCCGGGCGGCTTCGGCATCCGCGGCATCGAGGGCAAGCTCGGTGCGCTGACCTACGCCCGCACCCACAAGATCCCCACGCTCGGGCTGTGCCTGGGCCTGCAGTGCATGGTGATCGAGTTCGCTCGCACGCAGGCGGGCCTCGACCAGGCGGCCTCCACGGAGTTCGACCCCGACGCCGTCGAGCCGGTCATCGCCACGATGGCCGAGCAGAAGGAGTTCGTCGACGGCGCCGGTGACCTCGGCGGCACGATGCGCCTCGGTCTCTACCCGGCCGTGCTCAAGGAGGGCTCGGTGGTGCGGGCGGCGTACGGCGCGGCCCAGGTCGAGGAGCGCCACCGCCACCGCTACGAGGTCAACAACTCCTACCGCGACCAGCTGGAGGCGGCCGGTCTGGTCTTCTCGGGCACCTCGCCGGACAACAACCTGGTCGAGTTCGTCGAGCTCCCCGCCGACGTGCACCCCTACTACGTCTCGACCCAGGCGCACCCCGAGCTGCGCTCGCGCCCGACCCGGCCGCACCCGCTGTTCGCCGGCCTGGTCGGGGCTGCGATCCAGCGCCAGCGGGAGCTGCTCATCCCCATCGACGAGAGTGCGCTGCGTCGCCGCTGGGTGGCCGACGAGACCGACGAGCCCCTGCAGAGCCTCGTCGGTGACCCGGAGCTCGACCGCGCGTGAGCGATCCCGGCCACGACAGCCGCATCGCGGACGAGCCCTGCACCTGGCCGGTCGTGGGCACCCGCGACATCCATCGCGACACGTGGGTGGTGGCGTTGCGCGAGGACGTCGTCCAACGACCCGGGCACCCTGAGGAGACCTTCGCACGACTCTCCCTGGAGCACCCGGGCGCGGTCGTCGTGCTCGCGGTCGACGAGGAGGAGCGGGTGTGCTGCCTCAAGCAGTACCGACACTCCGGGCAGGCCGTCTTCATCGAGCTCCCTGCCGGCCTGTGTGACGCGAAGGGTGAGGACCCGCAGGTCACCGCCGCCCGCGAGCTGCAGGAGGAGGTGGAGCTGCAGGCCGAGCACTGGCGACTGCTGCTGACGAACTATCCCTCCGCCGGCATCAGCAGCGAGCTGCATCACATCTACCTCGCCCGCGGCCTCTCGCACTCCGGTCGTGGGGACTTCGAGCTGCACGCGGAGGAGGCGGAGATGGTCGTCGTCTGGGTCCCCTTCGAGGACCTGCTCGACGCCGTGCTCGACGGTCGTGTCCGGGAGGGCCCGCTCGTCTCCGCGGTCCTGGCCTACGAGGTGCTCCGGGGGCGCGGTCAGCTCTGAGCCGAGCGTGGCTGGTCAGCCACCGCTGGTCGCGTGATGGAGTGTGCCTGTGAACAACCAGAGCACCAGGGACCGGATCAAGGCGCTGCTGAGCCGGCACGGCGTCATCGACGGGCACAACGACCTGATGTGGGCGGCGCGGGAGAAGGTCGCTTACGACTTCAGTCGACTGGAGCTGACCGACACGGCCGCCTGCCAGGCGATCGGGACGCACACCGACCTTCCCCGCCTGCGCGAGGGCGGGGTCGGGGCCCAGTTCTGGTCCGTGTTCGTGCCGGCGTCGCTCCAGGGCGGGGCGGCGGTCACCGCGACGCTGGAGCAGGTCGACGGCGTACACACCATCATCCGGAGGTACGCCGACCAGCTGGCCCTCGCGACCACGGTCGAGGACGTCGGCCGCGCCTGGCAGCAGGGCCGGATCGCCAGCCTGATGGGGGCCGAGGGCGGCCACCAGATCGACGGCTCGCTGGGCACCCTGCGGATGCTGCACCGGCTGGGCGTGCGCTACCTGACCCTGACCCACAACGACAACGTCCCGTGGGCCGACTCGGCCACCGACGAGCCGGTGCTCGGCGGTCTCTCGGAGTTCGGCCGCGAGGTCGTCGCCGAGATGAACCGCATCGGCATGCTGGTCGACCTCAGCCACGTCAGCTCCGACGTCATGCGCCAGGCCCTCGACGTCTCGACGGTGCCGGTGATCTTCTCGCACTCCTCGGCGCGGGCGGTCTGCGACCACCCGCGCAACGTGCCCGACGACGTGCTCGGGCGGCTGACCGGCAACGGGGGCGTCTGCATGGTCACCTTCGTCCCGAAGTTCGTGAACCCGCAGATGCGGGACTGGGACGCGCAGGCCCAGCTGGTGATGCGCGAGCAGGGCGTCGAGGAGGACGACGAGGACGCGTTCCTCGACGACTACCGGCGCACCGACCCCGCACCGGTCGTCACCATCGCCGACGTCGTCACGCACCTCGAGCACGTGCGTGAGGTGGCCGGCATCGAGCACGTCGGCCTGGGCGGAGACTACGACGGCGTCGGCTGGCTGCCCAAGGGGCTCGAGGACGTGCGCGGCTACCCCCGGCTGCTGGCCGCGCTGGCGGACCGCAACTGGTCTGACGAGGACCTGGCCAGGCTCACCTGTCGCAACGTGCTGCGGGCCATGGCAGACGCCGGTCTGACCGCCGCTGCGGAGCAGTCCCGGACCTCGGGCCTGTGACGGTCCCGCGAGAGGCCCTAGAGTGGCGGGCGTCGCCCCGGGGAGCGTGGCGGCGCCACAGATGTCGTGGCCGGGTCTCAGTGAGGGAGAGCTTTCGTGCGGGTTGGCGTACCTAAGGAAGTCAAGAACCATGAGTACCGGGTGGCGATCACTCCCATCGGTGTGCACGAGCTGGTGGCGCATGGTCACGACGTGCTGATCGAGAAGGGTGCCGGCCTCGGCTCGCAGATCCCTGACGAGAAGTTCGTCGCCGAGGGGGCGAGGATCCTGGACTCGGCTGACGACGTCTGGGGTGAGGCCGAGATGGTCCTGAAGGTCAAGGAGCCGGTGGCGGAGGAGTACGACCGGATGCGGGAGGGGTTGTTGCTGTTCACCTACCTGCACCTGGCCGCCGACCTGCCGCTGACGCAGGAGCTGGTGAAGCGCAAGGTCACCGGGATCGCCTACGAGACGGTGCAGACCCCGGCTGGTTCGCTGCCGTTGCTGTACCCGATGTCGGAGGTCGCAGGCTGCCTGGCCCCGCAGGTGGGCGCGTACTCGATGATGAAGGCCCAGGGCGGTCGCGGCGTGCTGATGGGTGGCGTCGGTGGGGTCAAGAACGCCAAGGTCGTGGTGATCGGGGCCGGTGTGTCTGGCCAGAACGCGGCCAACATCGCGCTGGGCATGGGGGCCGACGTGACCCTGCTGGACACCGACCTGGACAAGCTGCGGATGTCGTTCTGGCGCTACAACAACGCGGTCCACGGGTTGGCCTCCTCGAAGCTCGCGATCGAGCAGCACGTGCTGGAGGCGGACATGGTGATCGGGGCGGTGCTGATCCCGGGTGCTAAGGCGCCGAAGCTGGTCTCCAACGAGCTGGTCTCGAGGATGAAGCCGGGCTCGGTCCTGGTCGACATCGCGGTGGACCAGGGGGGCTGCTTCGAGGACACCCACGCGACCACGCACGCGGAACCGACGTACATGGTGCACAACTCGGTCTTCTACTGCGTGGCGAACATGCCGGGTGCGGTGCCGAACACCTCGACCTACGCGCTGACGAACGCGACCCTGCCCTACACGGTGTTGTTGGCGAACAAGGGCTGGGCCCAGGCGTGCCGCGATGACCACTCGTTGGCGCTGGGCTTGAACACCCATGCTGGTGAGGTCACCAACGGCCCGGTGGCGGAGGCGCACGGACTCCAGTCGGCGGCGCTCGACACGGTCCTCGCCTAGGTCGGTGGGCAACGACGGTCCGACTGTGCTGGTCCGTGCCGTCCGGACCTACCTCGACCACCTCGTGGTCGAGCGCGGTCTGGCGGAGAACTCGGTGAAGTCCTACCGGCGCGACCTGCGCCGCTACCTCGGCTACCTCGACTCTGCGGGAGTCACCGATCTCGACCGGATCACCGAGCAGACCGTGAGCGGTTTCCTGATGGCCCTGCGAGAAGGGGGCGGCGGGCACCAGCCGCTGAGCGCGACCTCGGCGGGCAGGTCGGTGGTGGCCGTGCGCGGGTTCCACAGGTTCGCCGTCAAGGACGGTCTCGCCCAGGCGGACCCGTCGGTCGGAGTGCGGCCGCCGAGCCCGGCGAAGCGGTTGCCCAAAGCCATCGCCCTGGGGGACGTCGAGAGGCTCCTAGACGCCGCGGGGGCACCCGGTACGACGCTCGCCCTGCGTGACCGCGCCCTGCTGGAGATCCTCTACGGCACCGGCGCGCGCATCTCCGAGGCCGTCGGCATGGACATCGACGACCTCGAGCTCGACCCGGACGACCCGGGCGGCAGCTCGGTGCTCCTGCGGGGCAAGGGGTCCAAGGAGCGGATCGTGCCGGTGGGCACCTTCGCCCGCGACGCCGCGCAGGCCTACCTGACTCGCGCCCGGCCGGAGCTGGTGGCCACCGGCGCGAGCGGCAAGGGAGCCGTCTCCGAGCGCGCCGGGGCCATGTTCCTGAACTCCCGCGGCGGCCGGCTCTCACGACAGAGCGCCTGGGCGGTCATCGTCAAGGCCGCCGAGCGTGCCGGGATCACTGCTGAGGTGTCTCCGCACACGCTGCGCCACTCCTACGCCACCCATCTGCTGGAGGGCGGGGCCGACGTCCGGGTCGTCCAGGAGCTGTTGGGACACGCCTCGGTGACGACCACGCAGGTCTACACCCTCGTCACGGTGGACAACCTGCGTGAGGTGTACGCCGCCGCGCATCCTCGTGCCCTGGAGTGACCGACCCGCCGGGACCTGTCATGCCACTGCTGTGCGCCCGGCCGGTTTCACCGCAGTTCCACGGCGTACGCCGAGGACGGGGCGCCGTAAAATGACGCACCGGGAGCTGATCCCGCCGACCTCGAGCCGGCCGGCGCCGGGCCACCAGGACCAGGGTGGCGCGGCCCGCGCACCGATTCGTTGCGTCCTGGTCATCTTTGGCGACTAACATCCACTCGTGCATGCCGAAGTCTCGGTCGTCGCCTACTTCGCCGACGACCCCACGCGGACCTACCAGCTGGGCCAGTGGCTCCCTGTCCTGGAGATCCTGCACGAGCGGCATCCGGTGGCCATCGTGGTGCGCGACCCCGAGTCGGCGATCGTCCTGGGCGCCCTCACCCCGCTGCAGGTCTTCACGGCTCCTTCGTTCCCCGAGCTGACCGGGCTCTACGAGGAGCTTGACCCCCGGGTGGTGCTGTACTGCAACAACTCGGTGATGAACTTCCAGTCCCTCATCAGCGGTCGGACGCTGCACGTCCACATCAACCACGGTG
>JBKJON010000310.1:0-8951 GCA_046595715.1 Marmoricola sp. | reverse complement strand
GGGTTGGGACCGAGGGGTACGCCGGGCGTGCACGCCAGCTCGAGCGCACGGCTCATCGCCCGCTGCTCTGCCGCAGAGAATCCCATCGTCCGTCCTCACCCGTTCATGCGGACCCCGGGGACAGGACGGCTCACGACAACGCGCCGCGGACCACCTGCGTGCGTCTTCTCATCCGGACTATGACCGTCGGTCCAGGAGTTCCACCTGGTCAACCAGCCCCATGAGGGCAGCCGGGTCGCGGACTTTGACCGCCGGTGCGGAGTTTCACCGCCCCCAGAGCACGCGAGTTTCCACTCGATCTCTCCAGCCTGCCACATCCGCTCTGGTCGTGCATGGTGAGGCCGCCCACAGGCAGGGGGACCGACGCCACAGGCGCCGTCGGGCCGCCCCAGGCCCGGACCCCTTCCGTTCGTTGCTGGAACGTTCGATCAAAGCGTCCGTTGATCACACGTTCCAGCAACGAAGGGTGATGGCCTTCCCGACTTCCGGCATCCTCGGGGGGTCTCGACGCTCTGGCCGGCACCGGGGCGGCGGCAACCCTGTGGACAACGGCCGCCCCCTGTCGGAGCCCGGTGCTGTGCTGGGCCGATGCCTTACCTCATCGACACCGAGTCGCGCACGGGTGCACTGGTCGACGCCATCAACGACGTGCTCTGGCGGGAGGGGCCTACCGCACTGTCGCTGCGACGAATCGCGCGGGCCAGTGGCGTCAGCCCCTCGTCGATGCTGCACCACTACGGCAGTCGGGAACACCTGATCCGGGTGGCTGCCGGACGCACAGGACGGGCTCGCGTCGCCGGCGTGCGTTCGCGCTTGTACTTCGAAGGCGTCACCGCCAGCCTGCCCGAGCACGAGCGCGAGCTGCCCGACGCCCGCGCCTGGCTGGCCTGGCAGGAGCTGTGGCGTTCCGAGGAGACCCTCGTCAGCACCATCTCGGACGCCCGGGACGACGAGCGGGCCCTCGTGTCGCGGACGCTCCAGCTGCCGTTCGAGAGTGCCGCGCTCGACGCCGTCGTCGCGCTCGTGGACGGGCTCCTGGTGGCCGTCTGTCGGCCGACGCGTCCCCTGGGCCTCGGCCGGGCTCGAGCGGTCCTCAAGGATCAGGCGGGTCGGATCGGATGTGACGCGGCTGGCTCCTCGTCCTTGGACGTGTGAGCACCACTCCCAGCGGTCTGAGGTCAGCTCACGGCGGCGGCGTCAGCAGCCGCGCGCAGCTCCCGGACCATCGCGTCCGGGTCCTCGGCCGAGTAGACCGCCGATCCCGCGACGAAGACGTCCGCCCCCGCCTCGGCACAGCGTCCGATCGTCTCGAGGGAGACGCCGCCGTCGACCTGCAGCCAGACCTCGAGCCCGGCAGCGGAGATCAGCGCGCGGGCCCGGCGGATCTTGGGCAGGACCAGGTCCAGGAACTTCTGGCCGCCGAACCCGGGCTCCACGGTCATCAGGAGGAGCATGTCGAGCTCGCCGAGCATGTCGGCGTACGGCTCCAGCGCCGTGGCCGGCTTCAGCGCCATCGAGGCCCGGGCTCCCTTCGCCCGCAGCTCCCGTGCCAGGCGCACGGGTGCCCTCGCCGCCTCGGCGTGGAAGGTGACCGACCCGGCCCCTGCCTCGGCGTACGCCGGGGCCCAGCGGTCCGGGTCCTCGATCATCAGGTGGGCGTCCAGCGGGAGCTCGGTCGCCTTCACCAGGCTCTCGAAGACCGGAAGGCCGATCGTCAGGTTCGGAACGAAGTGGTTGTCCATGACGTCGACGTGCACCCAGTCGGCGCTCGGGATACGAGCCACCTCGTCCGCCAGGCGGGACAGGTCGGCGTTCAGGATGCTCGGCGTGATCTGGAAGGTCATGGTGGATCGATCCTAGAGACACGAGCCCTGGTCGGGAATTCCCCCGCCAAGTGGGTGACATCCAAACTCTAGTGAGTTAGTCTCCTTTAAGTACCCGGCTCGTTTCCCCTACTTGCGAGGTCCCCGTGAGCATGGAGCAATCCACCATCCTCGAGTTCCCCCGGGCTGCCACCCGTCGGAGTCACCGTTTCGACCGGCTCCAGGTCACTGTGGTGCTGGCCCTTCTGGCGCTGGCGGTCTTCTCCTCGATCCAGCTGAACCACCTGGCAGTGGCACTCACGCGCTAGCAACCGTCCGACGCAGCAGGGCCATGAACATCGCGTCGGTGCCGTGGCGGTGCGGCCACAGCTGAACGGCTCCCGGCAGGTGGGCCGACTCCGCGTCGGTGGCCTCCGGCACGAGCGCGAGCGCGTCCTCGAGCCTGGCGTCCGGCCGGGCCGCGAGGACCGTCGCGACGACCTCCGCCGTCTCCTCGGCCACGGGTGAGCAGGTGGCGTAGAGCACCACGCCGCCCGGACGCAGGGAGTCGAGCGCGCTGGTCAGCAGGGCGGCCTGCAGCGGCACCAGTCCCTCGACGTCCTGCCGGGTCCGGCGCCAGCGGCTCTCCGGTCGTCGGCGCAGTGCCCCCAGGCCGGAGCACGGAGCGTCCACCAGGACCCGATCGAAGGTCGCGTCCAGCCAGGGGGCGCGGAGTCCGTCACCCGTGACGACGTCGCCCCGGGTGGCCCGCATGGCCTGGGCGACCAGCTTGGCCCGATGCGGCAGGCGCTCGTTGGCAAGCAGACGTGCGCCGCGCTCGGTGGCCAGGGCTGCGAGCAGAGCCGCCTTCCCACCAGGGCCGGCGCACAGGTCCAGCCAGTGCTCGTCGCGCCCCTCGAGGACCGCCCTGGACAGGGCGAGGGCCACGAGCTGGGACCCGGCGTCCTGGACCCCCGCTCGACCGTCGCGCACCTCGGGGATGTCACCGGGGTCGCCGGAGTCCAGTACCGACGCGAGAGGTGAGATGGCCAACGGCTCCCCCGGCAGGTCACCGACCGTGGTGAGGCCTGGCCGGGCCACGAGCGTGACCCGGGGTCGCTCGTTGTCGGAGGTCAGCAGCGCGTCGAGCTCGCCGGGACGGTCGAGGGCACGACCCAGCGCGTCCACGATCCACTCGGGGTGGGAGTGACGCACCGCCGGCGAGGCGCCGAGGTTGTCCATCCAGGTGTCGAGGTCATGGCCCGCGATCTTGCGCATGACGGCGTTGGTGAAGCCGGCCGGCCTGTGGCCGATCCGCGCCCGGACGAGCTCCACGGCGCTGGTCACGGCGGCGTGGTCGGGCACCCGCATGGCGAGCAGCTGGTGGGCGCCCAGCCGGAGGACGTCGCGAACGGCTGCCTCCGGGCTGCGTCCGGCGAGGTGGTCGATGATGGCGTCGTAGGTGCCCAGCCCCCGGAGCGTCCCACCGACCAGCTCGGTGGTGAAGGCGGCGTCACGACCACCGATCTCGCGTTCACGCAGGACCTGCGGCAGCACGAGGTTGGCGTAGGCGTCGTCGGCGCGGACCGCCACCAGCACGTCGTACGCCGCCAGCCGGGCCGCGTCGACCTTGGGCTTCTCCGGAAGCTTCTTGGGGCTACGACTCATCCGAGGAACTCACGAACCAGCTTCTTCGGGGCGGTGGCCAGCCAGGCGTCGGTGATGATCTCGGCGAGCTCGTCGCGGGTGAGCTCGCCGAGGCGGGACTGCTGCACGAGCACGGCGTTGAAGCCGCGGAAGTGGTCGATGGTGAAGAACGGGCCGTCGGCCTCGACCAGGGCCTGCTTGTCGGCGGCGTCGCCGGTGCGGATGACCAGCAGGTCGGAGTAGGGCTCACCGGTGCCGGGGTCGCGGGCGGTCCTGTGGGGCTTGCGGTGCAGCACGAAGCCACGCCCCTTGTCGCCCTTGACCCGCAGCGGAACGAGCCAGGTCGAGACGTCGCCCCACGAGGTGCCGAACCAGGTCTCGGGCAGGCCACCGCAGATCTCGTCCACGTCGTCGGGGCGGGCCTTGCGGGACCTGCGCACAGCCATGGCCGTGAGGCTACTCGCCAAGAAGGACACCGGTCTCGAGCCGGGCGCCTCGGGCCCAGTCGTCGGCCTCCATCTCCTTCTTGCCGAAGGGCTTGACCCGGCCGAGCTGCACAGGACCGGTGCCGGTGCCGACGAAGACCGCGTTCCTGGTCACCTCGAGCTCGCCCGGGGACAGCCGTTCACGCCCGACGGGACGCACCGGGCCCACCTTGAGGCGCTCGCCGGCGATCACCGACCAGGCGCCCGGGGCAGGTGTGCAGGCGCGCACCCGGCGGTCGACGGCGACGGCAGGTTCGGTCCAGTCGACGTGGGCGTCCTCGACCAGGATCTTCGGCGCGTGGCTGATCCACTCCTCCGGCTGCTCGCGGGCCTCGACCGTGCCGTCCTCGATGCCGTCGAGGGTCTGCACGAGCAGGCCGGCACCTCCCTCGGCCAGCCGGGCGAGCAGGTCGCCGGCAGTGTCCTCGGGTCGGATGGTCTGGGTCATCAGGCCGAACGTCGGCCCGGCGTCGAGCTCCTTGACGATCCGGAAGGTGGTCGCACCACTGACCTCGTCGCCGGCCCAGATGGCGTGCTGCACCGGCGCCGCACCTCGCCACGACGGCAGCACCGAGAAGTGCAGGTTGACCCATCCGTGCTCGGGGATGTCGAGCGCCGACTGTGGCAGCAGGGCACCGTAGGCGACGACCGGGCAGCAGTCGGGGCGCAGCTCGCGCAGGGCCGCCTGGAAGTCCGGCTCGCGGGGGTGCTGTGGCTTGAGCACGGGCACACCGAGCTCGCCTGCGCGCTCGGCCACCGGGGAGGCGAGGAGCTTGCGGCCACGTCCGGACGGAGCGTCAGGACGCGTGACCACGCCGACGAGGTCGTGCCGGCTGGCGGCGATCGCGTCCAGGGCCGGCAGGGCGGCCTCGGGGGTGCCGGCGAAGACCAGCCTCATCAGATTCCGAGGCCGTTGGTGGCATGGGGCGAGAGCCTCACCTGCGGGGTGGGCTCGCCGAACCACTCCGACTCGCGGATGAACTTCATCGCTTCCTTGCGGGCGTCCCGGTCGAGCCGGTCGACGAAGATGATGCCGTCGAGGTGGTCCGTCTCGTGCTGGACGGCGCGCGCGAGCATCTCGGAGCCCTCGATCAGGAGCGGTTCGCCGTGCATGTCGAACCCGTGGGCGACCACCGAGAGGGCGCGCTTGCAGTCGATGCTGAAGCCCGGGATGGACAGGCAGCCCTCGGGGCCCTCCTGGATCTCCTCCGACAGCGTCAGGGTCGGGTTCACCAGGTGGCCGAACTCGCCCTCCACGTGCCAGGTGAACACCCGTAGGCCCACGCCGAGCTGGGGTGCCGCGAGGCCGGCACCGGGGGCGTCGACCATGGTGTCGGTCAGGTCGGCGACCAGGGTGCGCAGCTCCTTGTCGAAGTCGGCGACCGGCTTGGCCGGCGTACGCAGGACCGGGTCACCGAAGAGCCGGATCGGCCGGATGGACACAGGCACTCCCTCTGCAGACGGATGGGCGGGCGGGATCGACCCCGATCCGCAAGTGTAGGAGCGAGGGTTCCAGGACCCCGTGCCCGGTCCGTCCCCGGTCAGCCCCCGGTCAGCCCAGCTCGGCCGGGTCCACCTCGACGCGGACGTGCCGCAGCTTGCGGGTGGACCGCTGGGACTGCAGCTCGCCCAGGGCCGTCGACAACGCGGCGCCGCGGCTGCGGGGGACGCGTACGACGTAGCGGACGGTCTCCTCGTCCAGCGCGTCGCCGGGACGGTGCTCGACGGGGACCGGGCCCAGCACCTCGGCCCCCTGTGGCAGCCGGAGCGAGGCCAACGCCTGCTCCAGGTCCTCGACCTCGCCGGTGAGGGTGGCGACCCGTGAGGCCGGTGGGAGGTGCGCGGACTGGCGCTCCTCGATCTCGCGGCGGGCCAGGCCGCTCGGGTCCCAGCGCACGAGGGCCTGCAGTCCCGGATCGCCGGCATCCCCGATCGCGAGCACCCGGCCCCCGTCGCTGGCGGGGCGGACCAGCGCAGCGGCGTTGGCCCAGCGGCGCACGGCCTCCTCGGTCGCGCGCAGGTCCGACCGGGCCAGCAGCAGCCAGGTGTCCATCAGGACGACCGCGACGTAGCCCCCGACGGCGACCGGTTCGGCGCCGGGCGTGGCGACCACGATCGTCGGGGTGTTCTCGACGCCGGCCAGGACGCGGTTGTCCGATGAGGACGTGCGGACCGGCACCCCGGGCAGCGCCCGGCCAAGCTCCTCCGCGGTGCGGGCGTCCCCGAGGACGGGCGCGCGCATCCCCTGTCCCCCGCACTCGGGGCAGCTCCACCCGGGCGCCGACGTGGCGCACCACGCACACTCGGGGGGACGCGCCGGTCCGCGGAGCCGCAGGGGTCCGTGGCACACGACGCAGGTCGCCGGGGTACGGCAGCGGTCGCAGGCCAGCCGCGTCGCGTAGCCGGCCCGCGGTGTCTGGACGAGCACGGGCCCCTGCTTCACGGCCTCCCGCAGCAGGACGAGCGCCTCGCTGGGCAGCCTCGCCGAGCGGGCGCCGGGGTCGCGGGCGAGGTCGTGGTCGGTGTCGCCCGTGAGACCCACCGAGATCCTCCGGCGTACGACGTGGCGGGGGGCCACGACCTCGGTGGCCCAGCCCGTGCGCACGAGGTACTCCGCCTCGACGCTGCGCGCGTGGGCTGCCAGCACGGCGGCGCACCCGGTCTCCTGGGCCCGCATGAGAAGCACCTCGCGGGCGTGCGGGTACGGCGCCCGCGGCTCGTCGTGCAGGTCGTCGCCGTCGTCCCAGATCGCGACCAGGCCCAGCCCCTGGACCGGGGCGAAGGCGGCCGCGCGGGTCCCGACGACGATGCGCACCGCCCCCCGGCTGACGGCCAGGAACGCGCGGTAGCGGGCGGCGGGGCCGGAGTCGGAGGCGAGGACGACGTGTCGGCCCTCGCCCAGGCGAGCGGTGAGGGCGGCGTCGAGCCGGTCGAGGTCGCGGTGGTCGGGCACGCAGACGAGCGCACCCCGGCCGGAGGTGGCGGTCGCGAACACCGCCTCGGCGAGGACATCGGCCCAGTCGTCCCCGGGCACGACGGTCCAGACGGCTCGGGGGGAGCCGTCTGTGGCCAACGCCTCCAGGACCGTCTCGGCCCCGGGGTAGTGCTCGGCGAGCTCGGGCCGTCGCTCACCGGTGACCGGAGGGGCCGGTTCGGAGGGCTGCTTCTCCACCGTGGCGTGCCGGGGTGGTACGGCCATCCGCAGCACGTCGGACCTGGTGCCGGCGTACCGCTCGGCTACGGCACCGGTCAGCGCGGCCACGTCAGGGGTGAGTACCTGCTCGGCACTGACGACCCGGCGCAGCGGCATCAGTCGGCCGGTGTGCTCGGTGGTCGCAGCTCGCTCGATCACGAACCCGTCGACCTCCTGTCCGGCGAACCGCACCTTGACCCGCACCCCTGGCTGCGCGGCCGCGCCCATCGTCTCCGGGACGGCGTAGTCGAAGGGTCGGTCGAGGTGAGCGAGTGCCACGTCCACCAGCACCCTCGCCACCGGGTCGACCTCGGCCACCGGGACCGGTTTCCGCTCCTTCGGTGGCTTGGCCTTCCGCGCGACCGCCTTCACGCGCTCCGGAGCGGGCAGCAGTGCCGGCTGCTCGTCGGATCCCGTCGTCACACGCGCATGCTTTCACCCCGCGACGACAGGACGCGGGACGGTCCGGAGGGAGCTGCGCCCCCTCAGCGCCTCACGGCCCGTGGTCGCCCGCCTGCCGCAACGCGGACATCACGCTCGAGCCGAAGTCGCTGGTCAGCCACATCTTGTCGACGCTGTCGGGCATGGTCTCCAGCAGGACCCCGTCGACGAGCGCGATCGCCAGCAGGACGAGGACGACAGCAGGTGCTCGGCGAGCACCGCCGGGAGGTCGACGCGACGACCTGACCAGGCCACGCGCTCAGACCCCGGCAGCGGCCTTGAGCTTCTCGGCCCGGTCGGCCCGCTCCCAGGTGAAGTCGTCGAGCTCGCGGCCGAAGTGGCCGTAGGCCGCGGTCTGGGCGTAGATCGGGCGCAGCAGGTCGAGGTCGCGGATGATCGCGGCGGGACGCAGGTCGAAGACCTCGAGGACGGCCTTCTGGATGACCTCGTCGGAGACGACGCCGGTGCCGAACGTCTGCACGAACAACCCGACCGGCTGGGCCTTGCCGATGGCGTAGGCGACCTGGACCTCGGTGCGGCGGGCCAACCCTGCGGCGACGATGTTCTTGGCCACCCAGCGCATGGCGTACGCCGCGGAACGGTCGACCTTCGAGGGGTCCTTGCCGGAGAACGCGCCGCCACCGTGCCGGGCCATGCCGCCGTAGGTGTCGACGATGATCTTGCGGCCGGTCAGGCCGGCATCACCCATCGGGCCACCGACGACGAAGACGCCGGTCGGGTTCACCAGGAGGCGGTAGTCCTCGGAGGGGATGTCGAAGCTGGCGAGCACGGGGTCGATGACGTGCCGCTTGATGTCGGCCTCGAGCGTCGCCAGGGTGGTCTCCTCGGCGTGCTGGGTGGAGAGCACGACGGTGTCGACGCGGACCGGGCGGTCCTCCTCGTCGTACTCGATGGTGACCTGGGTCTTGCCGTCCGGGCGGAGGTAGGCCAGCGTGCCGTCCTTGCGAACCGCGGTCAGCCGCTCGGCGAGCCGGTGGGCGATCGTGATCGGCAGCGGCATCAGCTCAGGGGTGTCGTCACAGGCGTAGCCGAACATCAGGCCCTGGTCACCAGCGCCCTGCTTGTCGAGCTCGTCGGCGGACGCGCTGACGCGGGCCTCGTGGCCGTGGTCCACGCCGGCGGCGATGTCGGCGGACTGTCCACCGATGGCCACCTGCACGCCGCAGGACTTGCCGTCGAAACCCTTGAGCGAGGAGTCGTAGCCGATCTCGAGGATCTTCTTGCGGACCAGCTCGGCGACCGGGGCGTAGGCGTTGGTGCGCACCTCGGAGAGACGCTGCGCGAGCCGCTGGGCGACCATGATCGGCAGGGGCCTGATGTTCGGCTACGCCTGCGACGACACCCCTGAGCTGATGCCGCTGC
>JBKJON010000232.1:0-3584 GCA_046595715.1 Marmoricola sp. | reverse complement strand
CGGCGCTGTGGGCCGGCCATCACCCGGTCGACTGCCTCGTCGAGGGCGCGGTTGTCAATGAGTTGCGCGTTGGAGCGGGCGGTGAGCAACGCGGCCTCGTTGAGCACGTTGGCCAGGTCGGCACCGGTGAAGCCGGGAGTGCGGCGGGCGATGCTGATCAGGTCGATGTCGGGGTCGATCGGCTTGCCGCGTGAGTGCACCTTGAGGATCTGGTGGCGACCGTTGAGGTCGGGGGCATCGACCTGGATCTGGCGATCGAAGCGGCCCGGGCGCAGGAGCGCCGGGTCGAGGACGTCGGGACGGTTCGTGGCGGCGATCAGGATGACGCCGCCGCGGACGTCGAAGCCGTCCATCTCGACGAGCAGCTGGTTGAGGGTCTGCTCACGCTCGTCGTGCCCGCCGCCCATGCCCGCGCCGCGGTGGCGACCGACGGCGTCGATCTCGTCGATGAAGACGATGGCGGGGGCGTTCTCCTTGGCCTGCTCGAACAGGTCGCGGACCCGGCTGGCGCCGACGCCGACGAACATCTCGACGAAGTCGGAGCCGGAGATCGAGTAGAACGGCACGCCGGCCTCGCCTGCGACGGCGCGGGCGAGCAGCGTCTTGCCGGTTCCTGGCTGGCCGTAGAGCAGCACGCCCTTGGGGATCTTGGCCCCGACAGCCTGGAACTTGGCAGGCTCCTGCAGGAACTCCTTGATCTCACCGAGCTCCTCGATGGCCTCCTCGCACCCGGCCACGTCGGCGAAAGTGGTCTTCGGCATGTCCTTGGTGATCAGCTTGGCCTTGGACTTCCCGAACTGCATCACCTTGCCGCCGCCGCCCTGGACCTGGTTCATCAGGAACAGGAACAGGCCGATGATCAAGATGAAGGGGAGCACGGTTCCGAGGATCTGGCCCAGCAGGCTGGGCTTGGGGTTCTCGACGTTGAAGTCCTCGATGGTGCCCTTGTCGACCTGCGTCTGGACCTGCCTGACGAGGCGGACCTGCTGGCCGGCCACCCAGGTGGACATGACCTTCTTGCCGTCGTCGAGCGTGGCCTGGATCTGCTGCTCACCCCCGTCACGGAAGGTGATCTCCTTGACCTTGCCCGAGTTGATGTTCTCGACCATCGCCGAGGTTTTGATCTCGGTGTAGCCCCCGTTGGGGACGAGGTACTGAAGGGCCAGCAGGACACCGACCACGGCCACCGGGATCCAGAGCCATGGACTACGCACGATTCGCTTCACCGCGCAATACTCTCAGGTCGGTCCCAAGCCGGGGACCGCGCTCACGAATAGACGTGGGGCGCGAGGGTTCCGACGTCCCTGAGGTTGCGGTACTTCTCGTTGTAGTCGAGTCCGTAACCGACCACGAACTCGTTCGGGATGTCCCAGCCGACGTACTTGGGGTCGATGTTCATCTTCTGCGCGTCCGGCTTGCGGAGCAGGGTGCAGATCTCCACCGACGCGGGGTTGCGCGAGTTCAGGTTGGAGGTCAGCCACATCAGGGTCAGGCCGGTGTCGATGATCTCGTCGACGATCAGCACGTGGCGGCCGCTGATGTCGGTGTCGAGGTCCTTGAGGATGCGTACGACGCCCGAGCTCTTGGTGCCCGAGCCGTAGGAGGAGACCGCCATCCAGTCCATCTCCACGTGGCGGTTGAACGCCCGGGCCAGGTCAGCCATCACCATCACGGCCCCGCGCAGGACCCCCACGATGAGCAGGTCCTCGCCCTCGTAGTCCCGCTCGATCTCCCGGGCCATCTCACCGAGCCGATCGAGGATCTGCTCCTCGGTGAACAAGATGTTGACCAGGTCACCGTCGACGTCAGCTGCGTCCATGGGCGGAAGCCTGCCACAGCCGTCGGGAACCGCCGTTGCCGGTGCGGGGGTCGCGGACGATGATGGCCCGATGAGCCACACCGCCAGCGGCACCTTCACCGTCGACCTCAGCCCCCGACCGCCCGACCCCGACACCGAACGACTGGGGCAGATGCAGATCCGCAAGACATGGACCGGCGAGGTCGAGGCGACCGGTTGGGGACTGATGATCTCCGGCGGCGACCCGGGCGCCGGCAGCGCCGGCTACGTGGCGATGGAGTTCGTAGACGGGCACATCGGCCCCCTCGTCGGCGGCTTCGCCCTCCAGCAGTTCGGCACGATGCGCGACGGGAAGGCCCACCAGGTCTACGAGATCGTGCCCGGCAGCGGCACCGGCGAGCTGGCCGGGATCACCGGCACCCTGATGATGGACGTCACCGACGGCACCCACCACTACGCCCTGTCCTACGAGCTGCCCTGAAACCCCTGCGCGCATCGGGAAGTCTCAACCGCTGGCGCGCGTTGGAGCAGGCATGCACCTCTCCGTCCTCGACCTCGTTCCCGTCCGCACCGACCAGACCACCGGCGACGCGCTCGCCGCGACCCGCAGCCTGGCCCGGGTGGCCGACGAGTCCGGGTACCGCCGCTACTGGGTGGCCGAGCACCACAACATGCCCGCGGTCGCGGCGACCAACCCGCCGATCCTGATCGCGATGCTGGCCGGCGCGACCGAGCGCATCCGGGTGGGCTCCGGCGGCGTGATGCTGCCGAACCACGCGCCGCTGGTGATCGCCGAGCAGTTCGCGCTGCTCGAGGCGGCGTACCCCGGCCGGATCGACCTCGGCATCGGCCGCGCCCCCGGCTCGGACCCGGTGACCAGCTTCGCGCTGCGCCACGGCGCCGGTGGGGTCGAGGACGACGCGGTGTCCCGCTTCCCGACGTACGTCGACAACGTGGTCTCCATGATGAGCCCCGGCGGTGTGGGCCTGCAGGTGCAGGGCCGCACGCACCCGCTGCTCGCGACGCCGCACGCCACCTCGGTGCCTCCGGTGTGGTTGCTGGGCTCCTCGGACTACTCGGCCCGGCTGGCCGCCGAGCGTGGGCTGCCCTACGTCTTCGCGCACCACTTCTCCGGCCAGGGCACGGCTGAGGCGCTGGCGCTCTATCGCTCGACCTTCCGTCCCTCCGAGGCTCTGGCCTCCCCGCGCACCTTCCTCACGGTGAACGTCTCCGTGGCTGAGACCGAGGAGGAAGCCGGGCGCCTGGCCCTCCCGCAGCTCGAGGCGATGGTGCAGCTCCGCACCGGCGGCACGCTGCGCCCCCAGCGCCTCGTCGAGGAGTCGGAGAAGGACCCGGTCGCGCAGGCCCACCAAGGCCTGCTCGCGTCGATGCGCGAGCGCTGGGTCATCGGCTCCCCCACCTCCGCCGCCCGACAGGTCGCCGAGCTGGCCACGAGGTACGACGTGGACGAGGTGATGGTCCACCCCGTCGCGGGCGCCTTCATCGGGACAGACCCCGACGCCGCGCCCGCCCGCGAGAACACCCTGCGGCTGCTGGCCGACGCCATCTGAGCCCCTCTCTCCGGATAGTCCGAGACGAAAACGTCGTTCTGGAGACCCCGGAACGACGTTTTCGTCTCGGAGTATCGAGGGTTTTGCGGGGTGCCGTGGGACGTCATACGGGCTGGTCGTCCGGACCACCACGTCGTACGACGTCCAAGCGAAGGTCATCCAAGCCGGTCGTCCCAGGAGCCAGGACCTATGACGGAGCCGGCAGCGTGCGCGGG
>JBKJON010000110.1:0-8678 GCA_046595715.1 Marmoricola sp. | reverse complement strand
CGAGGACGTCGGCGACGCTCACCGGGGCGTGGTCGAGGCCACGAGCTGGACGAAGCCGGCCACCTGCCGGACCACTGGCTCGGCGGGTCCGAAGACGTCCGGGTGTCGCCAGAAGCCGTGCACCTGCCCGAGGTAGCGGGTGGCGGTCACCTCGACGTCTTCGGACCCGCCGAGCCACTGGTCCGGCAGGTGGCCGGCTTCGTCCAGCTCGTGGCCTCGACCACGCCCCGGTGAGCGTCGCCGACGTCCTCGACCAGGTCCGGGAGAGCGCCCTCGGCACCCAGCCGGCGCCGTCGTCCGGGCTGGCCGTGGGCACCGGGTTCGCCGCCCTGCTCCTGCTGACACCGCAGGCCTGGCCCTGGTCCCGCCATCTCGTCACCATCGCCCACGAGGGCGCCCACGGGGTCGCGGCGCTGCTCAGCGGGCGTCGGCTCGCCGGGATCCGGCTGCACTCCGACACCTCGGGCCTCACTCTGTCCCACGGACGTCCCGCCGGCCCCGGGATGGTGTTCACCGCGGCGGCCGGGTACCTCGGCCCGGGCCTGCTGGGTCTCGGTGCGGCGTACCTCGTGCGGGTCGGCCACGCCGTCGGGATGCTGTGGCTGGCACTGGTGCTGCTCGCGGCGCTGCTGGTCCAGATCCGCAACCTCTTCGGACTCTGGGTCGTGCTGGTGGTCGGGGTCACTGTGTTCGCGCTGTCCTGGTGGGCCACCGCGACGGTCCAGGTCCTCGTCGCCCACGTCGTCACCTGGTTCCTGCTCCTCGCTGCGCCGAGGGCCGTGCTCGAGCTGCACGTCCAGCGAAGGCATGGGCGTGCCCGCACCTCCGACGCCGACGTGCTGGCCAGGCTGACCAGGGTGCCCGGCCTGGTGTGGGTCTGGCTGTTCTGGCTGGCGAACACGGCTGCCCTTCTCGTGGGTGGCTACTGGTTGCTCGCCGCGACAGGTTGAGCCTCGGACCGGTCTGCCAGAATCGCGGCATGCGCGTCCACCTGGGTTCCGACCACGCCGGCCTCGAGCTCAAGGACCACCTCGTGTCCTGGTTGCGCGAGCAGGGCCACGAGCCCGTGGACCACGGGCCCTACCGGTACGACGCCCTCGACGACTACCCGGTCTTCTGCCTGCGGGCCGCCGAGGGCGTGGTGGCCGACCCGGGCAGCCTGGGGGTGGTGATCGGCGGATCGGGCAACGGCGAGCAGATGGCGGCCAACAAGGTCCGCGGCGTCCGGGCCGCGCTGGCCTGGAGCGACGAGACGGCCACGCTCGCCCGTCAGCACAACGACGCCAACGTGCTGTCCGTGGGCGGCCGGATGCACACCGTCGAGGAGATGACGCGTTTCATCGGCATCTTCTTGACCACCGACTTCACCGGTGAGGAGCGGCACTCGCGCCGGATCGCGATGCTGGCCGACTACGAGACCACGGGTGACCTGCCTGCGCTGCCGGAGTCCGCCGCCGGGCACGGCCAGGATGCCTGAGGGACACACTCTCCGGCGGCTCGCGGACGACCTCACGGCGGCCTTCGCCGGAGCCCCGGTCCGCGTGAGCAGCCCGCAGGGCCGGTTCGCCGCCGACGCGGCACTGGTCGACGGACAGCCGGTGCTGACCGCGGACTCGGCCGGCAAGCACCTGTTCGTCGAGTTCCCCGGCGAACGCTACATCCACGTCCACCTCGGGCTGATCGGCCGGTTCGACCTACTCCCCGCACCCGCAGGGGTCCCGGTGGGGATGGTGCGTCTCCGCCTCGCGAACGACACGGCGTACGCCGACCTGCGCGGAGCCACCCAGTGCGAGCTCGTCGGTCGGGAGAAGCACGACCAGGTCATCGCCGCCCTGGGGCCGGACCCGCTGCGGCCGGACGCGGACCCGATGATCGCCTGGGCGCGGATCAGTCGGAGCCACCGCGCGATCGGTGACCTGCTGATGGACCAGAAGGTGCTCGCCGGGGTGGGCAACGTCTACCGCGCGGAGGTGCTCTACCGGCATCGCGTCCACCCGCTGCGGCCCGGCAGCTCCCTGCGCGTCGGCCAGTACCGGGCCCTGTGGCAGGACCTCGTCGAGCTGATGGGTGAAGGGGTGCGCACCGGGCGGATCGACACGGTCCGGCACGAGCACACCCCCGAGGCGATGGGTCGGCCACCGCGTGTCGACGACCACGGGGGCGAGGTCTACGTCTATCGACGCACCGGGCAGCCGTGCCTGGTGTGCGGGGCGAAGGTGAGGACCCAGGAGCTCGTCGGGCGGAATCTCTTCTGGTGTCCGCGATGTCAGCCCGCGTTCCGCTCGCGCGCCGTACGCTAGGCGACCAGCACACTGCCCGAACCACCACGAACACACCCGAATCACGGTCCGGCGACACCCCGGCCGGACCGCTCATCGCCGGGGTCCCACCCTTGATCCAGGCCGACCGGAGAAGAGGAGGCGACGTTGGCTACCCGGCATTCGGCCCCCTGGCGCGGTCTGTCACTGCGTTTTCGCCGCGAGATGTCGGTCTCCGACCGACCCACGTTGGTCTTCCTCGTCCTGATGACGGTCTTCGGCACGCTACTCGGGTTGCTCTACCCCGACTTCGCCCCGTCCATCGTGCTCCTCATCCCGATGTTCCTCGGCAGCCTCTGGCTGGGGCCTCGAAGCCTGCCGTGGTTCGTGGTCTTCGTCTGTGCCTGCTTCTCCCTGCTCCTGCTCGACCAGCCGGCGGTCAGCTACCGCGCGATCGCCCGGGCGTTGGTGACCTTCACGCTCGCGCTGCTGATCATGTCCGCCTCGTTCCGCCGGAGCCGGCTCGGGGTGTCGGGGCCGTTGGGGGAGTCGATGTTCATCGACCTGCGCGACCGGATCTCCAAGCAGGGCACGGTGCCGGCGCTGCCCCCGACCTGGCTGGTGGAGTCGGTGGCGAAGTCGGCCGGCGGAACGTCGTTCGCCGGAGACTTCATCGTGGCCAGGCGTTCCACCGACGACCGGCTCGACCTGGTGGTCGTCGACGTGTCCGGCAAGGGCGTCGAGGCCGGGGCCCGGGCGCTGTTCCTCTCCGGGGCCTTCAACGGGATCGTGTCCGCGCTGCCGGGGGAGCACTTCCTGCCGGCCGCCAACGACTACCTGATCGGGCAGGACTGGGGTGAGGGGTTCGCCACCGCCATCCACCTCCACCTCGACCTGGCCACCGGTGACTTCGAGCTGCGCAAGGCCGGCCACCCACCCGCCGTGTGGCTGCACGCGGGCTCGGGACGCTGGTCGGTCATCGACTCCGACGGTCCCGTCCTGGGACTGATCGCAGACGCCGAGTTCGAGGGCGTCAGCGGGCGGCTCGCCCACGGGGACGGCATGCTCCTGTTCACCGACGGTCTCGTGGAGACGGCCAAGCGCGACATCGCGCTGGGGATGGACAAGCTGGCGGGTCTGGGGGAGCGGCTGTTCCAGCAGGGCTTCGACGGCGGCGCCCAGATGCTGATCGACACGATGGAGCAGACCAACGACGACCGGGCCCTGGTCATCGTGCACCGGCGCTGAGGCGCACAACGGCCGGTTCGTGAGCAGGGGGTTCCCTGTGGCACGATGGTCCCCGCCCTCTCAGAGGGCGATTTCGCGGATGTAGCTCAATGGTAGAGCCTCAGTCTTCCAAACTGAATACGCGGGTTCGATTCCCGTCATCCGCTCTCAGGAGCCATGAAAGTGGCCTTCTGGCGGGGCGTAGCGTAGTGGCTAGCGCGCCTGCTTTGGGAGCAGGAGACCGCAGGTTCGAGTCCTGTCGCCCCGACTCTGCACCGTCCGCACGAACTGACCAGCACCACCAGCCCAGAACTCAAGGAGACACCCTGTGAAGAGCGCCGTCGAGACGTTGAGCCCGACCCGGGCCAAGATCACCGTCGAGGTGCCCTTCGAGGAGCTCAAGCCGAGCCTCGACGCGGCGTACCAGAACATCGCCAAGCAGATCAACATCCCCGGCTTCCGCAAGGGCAAGGTCCCGCCGCCGGTGATCGACCGCCAGGTCGGCCGCGGCGCCGTACTCGACGAGGCGATCAACGACGCGCTTCCGAAGCTCTACATCCAGGCGCTCGAGGACAACGACCTGCAGCCGCTGGCCCAGCCGGAGATCGACGTCACCAAGCTCGAGGACAACTCGCTGTTCGAGTTCACCGCCGAGGTCGACGTGCGCCCGAGCATCGAGGTCCCCGCCTACGACGGGCTCTCCGTGCAGGTCGACGACCTGGTCGTGACCGGGGAGAACATCGCCGAGCAGGTCGAGGCGCTGCGTGAGCGCTTCGCCACCCTCAAGGACGTCGAGCGCGCTGCCCAGGACGACGACATCGTGACGATCGACCTCAAGGCCACCTCCGACGGCGAGGAGGTCGAGGGCGGCGAGGTCAGCGGCTACTCCTACAAGGTGGGCTCGGGCGACATGCTCGAGGGCATCGACGAGGCCCTGCGTGGGCTGAGCGCCGGCGAGGAGGCCACCTTCACCTCGCAGCTGCTGGGTGGTGACCTGTCCGGTCAGGACGTCGAGGTCTCGGTCTCCCTGACCGCGGTCAAGGAGCAGGAGCTCCCCGAGCTCGACGACGACTTCGCCCAGACCGCCTCGGAGTTCGACACCATCGAGGAGCTCCGCGCCGACGTGGCCACGCGCCTCGAGCGTGGGAAGCGCCTCGAGCAGGCCGCTGCCGCCCGGGACGCGGTGCTCGAGCAGCTGCTCGACTCCGCCGAGATCCCCCTTCCGGAGGGTGTCGTGGCCGAGGAGCTGGCCGGTCGTCGTCAGGAGATCGAGCAGCAGCTCACCTACGCCGGCATGTCGATGGAGCAGTACCTCGAGAACGAGAAGCAGACCATCGACGAGTTCGAGGCCGAGCTCGAGAAGCGGGTGCGCGACGCCATGGCCTCGCAGTTCCTCCTCGACGAGGTCGCCAAGGCCGAGGAGATCGGCGTGGAGCAGAGCGAGCTCTCCGAGCACCTGTTCCGTCGCTCGCAGCAGTCCGGCCAGAACCCCGACGAGTTCGTCAAGCACATGGTCGAGCACAACCACATCCCGGAGATGGTCTCCGAGGTCGTGCGCGGCAAGGCCCTGGCGCACATCGTCGAGGGAGCGACCGTGACGGACGCCTCCGGCAACATCGTCGACCTCAAGAACCTCCTCCCGGACGGCAGCATCGGTGACCCCGAGGCTGCTGCGTCCCAGGACACTTCCGAGGAGACCGAGCCCGCGGGCGAGACAGAGCCGGAGGCAGCGGCCGACGAGACCGTGACCGCCGACGCAGCGGCCGAGGACACGTCCAAGGCCTGAGCCTGGCGTGGCGCGTTGACCGCGGGCGGCGTTCAGTGAACACTTGTGCACTGTGAGGGGAAATGACGCACGTGTGCTGGACGCCGCGGCTCTCGCGGCGGAGTTCGTCGAGGACCTCGTCGTCGGCACCGTCCGCGACGTGCACGGTGCCGTCGCCGGCCGCGTGCACGGAGTCGGCGACTATGTCTCCGGCCGTACGACGCTCACCCACCGGGTCCACGACGGTGTCTCCCGAGCCGTCTTTACGGGGATCAGCGCGGGCCTGAGGGCCTCGGCCAGGGGCTTGCGGGCGGCTGGCCGCGCCGGCATCTCGCCCGACCTCGAGGGGACACCGCGCGGCCGACACGTCGTGGCCGTGGTCAACGGCCTGGTCGGCGACCGCCTGCGCGAGGACGGATCCGCCCTGTCCTTCGACATGGGCGTGCGGGTCGATGGTCGCGACGTCACCCTGGACTCCGCGGGCGTGGCGGCGGCGTACCCGGCCGCCAACGACACCATGGTGGTCTTCGTCCACGGGCTCAGCGAGAACGAGGCCCACTGGAACCGTGCGGCTCGGCCCAAGCGGGAGGTCGACGACCACCGCAGCTACGGCGAGCGCCTCGAGGGGGAGGGGTGGACCCCCGTCTACGTGCGGGTGAACACCGGACTCCCGATCGCCGAGAACGGCGTGGCCCTGGCGGCCCTCCTCGACCGCCTCGTCGAGGCCTGGCCGGTCGGCGTACGCCGCATCGCGCTCGTGGGCCACTCGATGGGTGGTCTGTTGGTGCGGGCCGCGTGTGCGGTCTCCACCGACACCGAGTCCCCGTGGACCGACAAGGTGACCGACGTCGTCTGTCTGGGGACCCCGCACCTCGGCGCCCCGCTGGAGCGCGTCGTGAACAAAGGGGTGGGCTATCTCGGCGCCCTGCCCGAGTCGGCGCCCTTCGGCCGGATCCTGGAGTACCGCTCGGTCGGCATCCTCGACCTGCGCCACGGGCTGGCCCCGGACGTGCAGAACCTGCCCAACGCCCGCTACCGACTGGTGGCCGCGACCCTGACCAGGTCTGCACGCTCGGTCACCTCCGGGACCATCGGCGACTACCTCGTGCCCTATGCCTCGGCCCTGGGACGCCCGCGTGGCGGCCGTGAGATGTTCCCGGGGGCGGAGACCCTGCACGTCCCGTCTGCTGACCACTTCGACCTGCTCAACCACGACGACATCTACGCTGCCATCCGTGAGTGGCTCCGTGACCGCTCCGACCCCCCGACCAAGGAAGAGAGCCCCCGAAGATGAGTTCCCCCGCACCGATCTCGGCGACCGTGCAGATGAAGGCCGGACCCGAGGTGGTCTGGGAGGTCGTCTCCGACCTCGCCCGCATGCCGGAGTTCAGCCCGGAGCTGCGCAAGGCGTTCGTCGTCGGAAGACCCGGCCTGGGCGCGAACATCATCGGGATCAACCGGCGCAAGGCGGTGGTCTGGCCGACCAGCTCGAAGGTCGTGCGCTGGGAGCCAGGTCGCGCGGTGGCGTGGAAGACGCGTGAGAGCGGAGCGACGTGGATCTACGAGCTGGAGCCGACGGCCACCGGCACGTCGGTCACCGGCAGGCGGGTACTGCCGAAGTTCACCCTGGGCACCGCGCTGCTCGGCCCGGTGATCGGTGGAGGGCCGGTCACGACGGGGAGCTGGCCGACGGCATCAGGACGACCCTGGAGCGGATCAGGTCCGCGGTCGAGGAGCAGGGCGTCCACTGAGTCTGCTGTGGGCGAACACGGCCGTTTCCTCGTGGTTTTGCCACAGTGGACGTCTAGGGTCGGTCTCGTGACTGAGAACTCCATGCAGGACCAGACCTCTCCGCGGATGGACGGCGGAGGCGGGTCGTACGGCCTCGATGACCACATCTACCAGCGGCTTCTTCGGGAGCGCATCGTCTTCCTCGGCTCGGAGGTGCGCGACCAGAACGCCAACGCGATCTGCGCCCAGCTGCTGCTGCTCTCGGGCGAGGACCCCGACGCCGACATCTTCCTGCACATCAACAGCCCCGGTGGCTCCGTCGACGCCGGCATGGCGATCTACGACACCATGAACTACATCCCCAACGACGTCGCCACCGTCGGCATGGGCCTGGCGGCCTCCATGGGGCAGTTCCTGCTCTGCGCCGGCGAGGCGGGCAAGCGCTACGCGCTGCCCCACGCGCGGATCATGATGCACCAGCCCTCGGGTGGCATGGGCGGCTCGGCCTCGGACATCAAGATCCAGGCCCAGCAGTCGCTGCACATCAAGAAGGTGCTCTTCGAGCTGATCAGCCAGCACACCGGCCAGCCGCTCGAGCAGGTCGAGACCGACGCCGACCGCGACCGGTGGTTCACCGCCGCGCAGGCCAAGGACTACGGCTTCATCGACCACGTGATCACGAGCGCGCGTGAGGCGGCCGACGAAGGCCGTCCCGCCCGTCCCGCCACCAAGTGACCAGCTGCTTCGCTCAGAAACGAGAGTCCTCATGAACTACTACATCCCGCAGTGGGAAGAGCGGACCTCCTATGGGGTCCGCCGCATCGACCCGTACGCCAAGCTGTTCGAGGACCGCATCATCTTCCTCGGCACGCCGATCAGCGACGACATCGCGAACGCGGTGATGGCACAGCTGCTCTGCCTGGAGTCGATGGATCCCTCGCGTGACATCCAGATCTACATCAACAGCCCCGGTGGCTCGTTCACCGCAATGACAGCCATCTACGACACGATGCAGTTCATCCAGCCCGACGTGCAGACCGTGTGCCTGGGCCAGGCGGCCTCGGCCGCGGCGGTCCTGCTCGCGGCCGGAGCGCCGGGCAAGCGACTCGCGCTGCCCAACAGCCGGATCCTGATCCACCAGCCCTACACCGAGGGCACCTACGGGCAGTCCTCCGACATCGAGATCCAGGCCAACGAGATCCTTCGCATGCGTGAGCTGCTCGAGAAGCTCATCGCCCAGCACTCGGGCAAGACCCCCGAAGAGGTCAACCTCGACATCGAGCGCGACAAGATCCTGACCTCGGACGCCGCGCTGGAGTACGGCCTGATCGACTCGATCCTAGAGTCCCGCAAGGCCGTCTCTGTCGGCGCCGGACGATAGCTTCGAGTCGTCGTGTCCTCCTCCCCGGAGGGCCATCTCGGAGTACCGTCGTTGAGCACGAGGCCTGAGGCAACAACTTGTCGGACCCCGGTCCGACCGAGAGATTGAGGGACGCATGGCACGGATCGGTGACGGGGGCGACCTGCTGAAGTGCTCGTTCTGCGGAAAGAGCCAGAAGCAGGTCAAGAAGTTGATCGCCGGTCCAGGCGTCTACATCTGTGACGAGTGCATCGACCTGTGCAACGAGATCATCGAGGAGGAGCTCAACGAGACCTCCGAGGTCGGTCTCGAGGAGCTGCCCAAGCCCCGCGAGATC
>JBKJON010000095.1:0-4946 GCA_046595715.1 Marmoricola sp. | reverse complement strand
GCGAAAGTCCCTGAGGACGATGAAGGCTTCTTGGACCTGGGACGACGAGTCGAAGAAGACCCTGGAAGTTGGTTGCCTTGGATGCTCAGCGAACGCAACCAACTTCCAGGGTCTTCTTCGACTCGTCGTCCCAGGTCCAAGAAGCCTTCATCGTCCTCAGGGACTTTCGCATTGACTCGCTTGATCACCACCCATTTTCGGAGAGCATCGTGGGGGTCAGTGGCCGCATCCGCGAGCGCCCTGAACTCCTCGACTGCGTCGGTCACGAGGGACCAGATCGTGGAGTAGGCCTCGACCTTCTTGTCCCAAAAGACCATCGCCTTCGCGTGGGCGAACTGCTCCCGGTCCAGGCGGGATCTGTCTCGGGACAGGGCATAGTTCGCGTACCCCAGCAGTCCGGTTGCCGCTAGGGATGCAAGCGCCACCGCGAACGGCGCCAGTTTGATGAGTTCGGCGGTGCTCATTAGTGCTCTCCCCTTCTTGATTGCACACGGCCCATGATCACGAGGGCCTGACCAGATGTGACTTGCAGTCACTGCGGCTGTAGCGATCTAGTTCGCGTGGGTGCTCGCCCGCACGGTGGGTCGCGAGACCTGCCGCGGCAGACCGCCCATGAGGTAGGTGCCTGCGGCGGCGATGCAGGCTGCGACGAGGACGAAGAGGGCGGTCTCTCCCACGGGTCCGAGTACGGCACCGAAGATGCTGAGGAGCACGGATGCGCCACCCACAATGCCGAGCGGCTTCGGTAGCCGTCCGGCGCGAGCCAGGCCAGCGAACAGAAGGGGCCATCCCAGGTGGAATCCGAACAACGCCAGGACAGCCGTCACGCCGAGACTGACGGCGCCCTCGCTGCGGGCAAGGCCGCGAGGAGATCCGCCGAAACGGGAGCAGAGCCCACCAGGGTCGCTGCTTCCGCATGAGCCTGACCGAATGCGAACAGCGCCACCAGTGAAACGAAGAGGATGGCGCCTCCTACCGCGGTCAATCGTGCGCCCTTCCCCGTGAGGACCATGCTGCGAAAGGACACCACGGAAGGGAGCTGGAGCAGTGCCGTCGTCATGATCAGCAGCCCCCAAGCGGTCCAGGCCTGGTGTGACTCCGCGAGCGAGATCGCGAAGACATCGTGACCTCCCCGCGGATGGATGATCTCGGCCGCTGCCAAGGCGATGCCCCCGCCGATCAGGAGCACCCCGGCCAACCGGCGCCGCGGTGGCGGTCCGGGCAGCTCCGATTCGTCGTTGTCGCTTGTCCACGCAGCAGCTGGGGGCGTCATCGCCTCGGTCATGGTGGCTCCTCGGTCGGCTAGTCGTAACGGTCGATGTTGATGCTAGGCACCGAGAAGGCCGGGTGACGTCCCTCGTGGGAGTGATCCGCATACGCCGCAGGAGTGACTTCGGGTCGTAAATCTTTCGGCCGATGCGCGACGCCGGCCGCGGGCCTACGATCGCAAGATGGGGCCCCCGATCCTCAATGAACGTACGCGCGACCTGGCCCTGGCCGCCGCGCTCACGGCGGGCGCCCTCGCGCAGCTAACGCTCATCCACGCAGCGATCTCGGTCCTGGAGTACAGCTGGATCATCGCAACGACGCTTCCGCTGGCCCTGCGCCACCGGTGGCCACTTCTGGCAGGTCTTGGCGTGTAGGTCGCCTTCGTCGCCGGCACGCCGTCCAGCACGGTGAACCAGGAGCTGCTGGCTCAGGGGGTGTCGGTCTACCTCGTGGCCACCTATGTCGTCGCCTTGGGCGCAGAGACGTGGTGGGGTTCTTGTGCCTGCGGGATGGCATCGCTCGTCCTGCTCGGCATCCAAGGTGTGTTGGACACGCAATACGGCACCACCGGGGCAGTCCTTGCCAACAGCATCTACGTCAGCATGTCGTGGGCCGTGGCTGCCGCCGTACGAACGCAGGTCGATCGCTCCCAACGTTCCGTGACCTGGGCTCAGACCGCGGTGCTCGCGTCTGAGGAGCAGGCCCGAACGGCCGCTCTCCACGAGCGTGAGCGGCTGGCACGTGAGCTCCATGACGTCCTGGGTCACTCGATCTCGGCCATGGTCCTTCGCGCTCGCGGAGGGGTTCACGACCACCACGTCGATCCGCAGCGAGGACTGGACGCACTCCGCGACATCGAGGCCGCCGGAACCCGCGCACTCGCCGACGTCCGAACTCTGTTGGAGCTCGACCTCACGCACGACCAGCACCAAGAGCCAGAGCCACGCGAGAACCTCGACAGCCACTCACGTCATCCGCTACCGGGCCTGGGCGATCTTGACGAGCTGATCGAGAACACCCGACGATCCGGGATGGCGATCGAGCACGATGTCCACGGAGTGCCCCGGCGCGTCAGCGATGGACTCGGCCTCACGGTGTACCGCCTCGTGCAAGAAGCACTCACCAACATCATGCGCCACTCGGGCTCACCGGAGGCACAGGTGATGCTCACCTGGGCCGACAACTACGTGACGGTCAGCGTGGCCGACCATGGCCCGGCCAACAACTCCGGGTCCGGTGGCGGCCGAGGACTCATCGGCCTCGGCGAACGCGTCGCGGTGCTCGGGGGCCAGCTCCATTCAGGTCCTCGGCCCAGCGGCGGGTTCGAGGTACGAGCGCGGATACCGGTCAGCGGCTGACATGTCCGAACTCCCCGGCCGCGCGATCCGTGTCCTTGTGGTGGACGACGACGCCCTGGTACGTCGCGGTCTGCGTGCCATCCTGTCCTCGGCCCCGGACATCGAGGTCGTCGCCGAGGCAGCCGACGGCCTTGAAGCACTGGACCTGGCCCGGACTCACCCCGCACAGGTGGCGCTGGTCGACGTCCGCATGCCTCGCCTCGACGGCATCGAGACCGCGCGGCGGCTCCGAGAGATGGTGGGCCCCCCGGCGGTCGTGATGCTGACGTCCTTCAACTTAGACCGCTACGTGTACGACGCAATCACGGCGGGGGCCTGCGGCTTCCTGCTCAAGGACGCATCAGAGGAGCGGCTGCTCTCCGCGGTCCGCAGCGCACACGACGGGCTCGCCCTGCTCGACGTCCGCGTCACCGCAGGGCTCGCCCGGCGCTTCGACACCAGCCCCCAGCACGCGTCGCCGCTGCTCACGCGACTGACACCACGAGAAACCACGATCCTTCTCCAGCTCGCTTCCGGCGACGGCAACGCAACCATCGGGCGCCGCCTCCACATCAGCGAAGCAACGGTCAAGACCCACGTCTCACGAATTCTCACCAAGCTCGAACTACAGACCCGCGTCCAAGCCGTCGTACTCGCGTACGAATCAGGACTCGCAGGTAGACGAACTGAACCCCCGCTCGAGGGAACGCGTACCCACCATGTCGGCCACGAGTAGCCGACCAACGAAAGAGATCGTTTGATCGCGGCTGCATCCAAGTCCTACCGCCGCATCAACCCGGCAGCCAGCTCGACGGTCTAGCTGCAGGCGCGTTCGCGTTCGTCCCGGATGCCGATCCTCATCCGGCGATCGCTCGATAGGCCGGTGCGTGGCCAGTGGGTCATCGGTTGAGGTTCCTGCTACGCAACTACAACGTGGTCTACGAAATTCGTGCGCCATCGCCGGGTGCCGGCTGGTATCTTCGCGGGCATGCGCACTCAGCGATTTCTGTGCCCCCGGCCGGGTGACGGTCGCGGGGTCGCCTGCGCACGCGTAGTCGGCTAGAGAGCCGCTCAAGATCGCCTGGCCGGGGGTTTCCGTCCCCTTCCAGCCGATCTTCAGCAAGGACTCACCGGATGAGCACGTACCTGACCGCCGACGACCTGCATCGAGCGCTCTCGCTGCGAGACCTGAGCGACCCTCAGGCAGGAGCGCATGCCATGCAGGATCTTCTGGACCACGTCCTGACCGCATTAACGCAGTGTTGGCACTGCACCGTGCGCGTGGTGCGAACCCCGCCCTTGGTGTCCGTTCGCGACAACTACGACCGCCTGGGTTACGCGACCCAGGACGTCACCCGGGAATCCCGGTACAGCCGGTACGCCAGCCCTACCACCATGCTTCGCAGCCACACCAGCGCGGACATCCCTGCGACCCTCGACACCTACGACGACGCCGACCACGGCGTCGACGAACTCATCGCCGTCGCGGGCTTGGTCTACCGTCGCGACGTCGTGGACCGCACCCACGTGGGCGAACCCCACCAGGTGGATCTGTGGCGGTTGAGGTCTGTGCCTGGCACAACCGAGAACGACCTCGAGCAGATGGTCACTACCATCGTTGAGGCTGTGCTCCCGGGGGCCCGGTGGCGCGCGACTCCTGCGGTGCACCCGTACACCCATCATGGCCGCCAGATCGACGTGCTCTACCGGGATGAGTGGCTCGAGCTCGCCGAGTGCGGGCTGATCCACCGTGACGTGCTGCGTCGCAGTGGATTGGACCCGGACCGCTGGTCCGGGCTGGCCCTTGGGATGGGCCTGGAACGGGCTGTGATGCTGCGCAAGGACATCCCCGACATCCGCTACGTGCGCTCCACCGAACCCGGCATCCATTCACAAATGGCCGACCTGAATCCCTGGCGGGACGTTTCAACGCTGCCCCCGATCTCTCGCGACATGTCCGTGGTCGTCGACGCCCAGAAGACCGATGAGCTTCTCGGTGACCAGGTTCGCGCAGCTCTGCGCGACCGCCTCGACGACATCGAGAGCATCGAGGTCCTCGCGCGGACCGGCTGGGACAACCTGCCGGCGAAGGCCAAAGATCGACTCGGCATCGAACCTCACCAGACCAACGCCCTGGTCCGACTCACCCTGCGTCCCCTCGACCGGAGCCTGACCGATGCGGAAGCCAACGCCCTGCGCAACCTGGTCTATCTGGCCATCCACGAGGGCCCTCACCAAGAGATGGCCTGACCAAGCCCTGCTGGTCGCTCAGCATCCGACTGTGCGGCGTTGAGCACCCCGGTCAAAGATGGTCACGCGGAGCGTGCCGGTGCGGGTTGG
>JBKJON010000587.1:0-17127 GCA_046595715.1 Marmoricola sp. | reverse complement strand
TCCAACAGCAGCACGTTGGGCTCGTTGAGCAGAAGCTTGAGGAGCTGGAACCGGCGCCGTTCACCACCCGACAGGTCGCCGAGGCGCGCGGTCAACTTGTCGCCGGTGAAGCCGAAGCGCTCCAGCATCGAGCTGGCCGACACCTCCTGGCCGGTGGCGGTGCGGGTCACGCGACGGATGTCCTCGATGCTCGGGAGCACGCGAGCGTCCGGGTCCTCGTCGGGAACCTGCTGGAACAGGTGTGCCAGGGCGATGGTCTTGCCGTGCCTGACCCGACCCGTGTCGGGCTCCAGGGAACCGCCCACCAGCTGCAGGACGGAGCTCTTGCCAGCACCGTTGACGCCGACGATGCCCACCCGGTCGCCCGGGCCGAGCCGCCAGGTGGCGTGCTGGAGCAGCTTCTTGTCCCCGCGGGTCAGGTCGACGTCCTCGAGGTCGACGACCTGCTTGCCGAGGCGCTGGGTGGCGAAGCGCTGCAGCTCGATGCGGTCGCGCGGCGGAGGCACGTCCTCGATCAGCTCGTTGGCGGCGTCGATGCGGAACTTCGGCTTGGCGGTGCGGGCCGGGGCTCCGCGACGGAGCCAGGCCAGCTCCTTGCGCAGCAGGTTCTGCCGCCGCGACTCCGAGGCAGAGGCCTGGCGGTGCCGCTCGGCGCGGGCGAGCACGAACGCGGCGTACCCCCCGTCGTAGGAGTCGACGACCCCGGCCCCCTGGGCCCCGGGGTGGACCTCCCAGGTGCGTTCACAGACCGCGTCGAGGAACCAGCGGTCGTGGGTGACCACCACCAGCGCGGACGTACGACGGACCAGGTGATCGGCGAGCCAGGCGACCGCCTCGACGTCGAGGTGGTTGGTCGGCTCGTCGAGGATCACCAGGTCGACGTCGTCCAGGAGCAACCGCGCCAGCGAGCAGCGACGGCGCTCGCCGCCGGAGAGCCCGTGCACCGAGCGGTCCAGGGTGATGTCGGCCAGCAGCACCTCGACCACCTCACGGGTGCGGCTGTCGCCGGCCCACTCGTGGTCCTCCTTGCCTGCGAGCACCACCTCTCGGACGGTGTGGGTGTCATCGAGCAGGTCGCGCTGGTCGAGGTAGCCGATGTGCAGGCCCCGGGTGAGCGAGACCCGGCCGGAGTCGGGGGTCTCGCGACCGGCCATCAGGTTGAGGAGGGTGGTCTTGCCGTCGCCGTTGCGGCCCACGATGCCGATCCGCTCCCCCTCGGCCACGCCGAGGCTGACCTCGTCGAGCAGGATCCGGACGCCGTAGGACTTCGTGACTTTTTCGAGGTTCAGGAGGTTGGCCATCAGGAGTACTCCACCACGTGCGTGCCGGAGACCGGACCGAGGGCGACGAGCACGCGCGGATGCCCGGCGTCGAGCAACGCGGTGCGGACCCGGTCGGCAGACCCGCGGTCGGAGCACAGGAACAGGCAGGTCGGCCCCGAGCCGGACACGATCCCGCGCAAGGCACCCGCACGCTCGCCGGCCTCGATCAGCTCGCCCAGCTCGGGTCGGAGGTCGATGGCGACCGGCTCGAGGTCGTTGGCCAGAGCAGCAGCCAGCACGCGGTTGTCCGGGTCGGCCAGGGCAGCGAGGAGGTTCTCGGGGACGGTCACGGACTCCGGCGCCGCGGGACAGAGCTCGTCGAAGTGGCGATAGACCGCCGGGGTCGACAGGCCGGTGAGCGCCGGGACCACCACCCACCAACGAGTCGCCTCGTCCAGCACCGAACTGACCAGCTCACCGCGTCCCGACCCCAGGGCGGTCCCACCGACGAGCGCGAAGGGGACGTCGCTGCCCAGCCTGCCGGCCAGCGCGAGGAGGTCCTCGTCGCTGGTCTGCAGGTCCCAGAGCCGGTCCAGCGCCACGAGGGTCGCTGCGGCGTCCGCGCTGCCACCCGCGAGCCCGCCGGCGATCGGGATGGACTTGCGAACGGTGAGCTCGGCAGCGTGGTCGATGCCGTGGTGAGCGGCGAGCAGCCGTCCCGCGCGGACCACGATGTTGTGCTCGCCCGTGGGGAACGCGTCACGGTCGATGTCGTCCTCGCAGACCAGGTTCACCGACCAGCGCGCCCGGGTGCTGGCGGTGACGTCGTCGTGGAGGCTCAGGGTCTGGTAGACGGTGGCCAGCGGGTGGAAGCCGTCGGTACGGACCCGTCCGACGCCCAGGTGGAGGTTGACCTTGGCCGCTGCACGGACGGTGACGGTCAGGGTCTCGGGCAGGGTCATGGACGACCTTCCTTGACGACGGCCAGGGCCTCGGCGATCGTGACGAACTCCGGCAGCCGGAGCTCCTCACCCCGCCTCATCGGGTCGATGCCCGCGATTTCCAGGGCACGTTCAGAGGCCTCGGCCGAGCCGGCCAGCTCCCGCAGCGAGGGACGCAGCGCCTTGCGCCGGTGCGCGAAGGCGGCGTCGATGACCGCGAAGACCTCGGCGCGCGTCACGTTCGTGGCCGGTGGCTCGCGCCGGGTCCAGGCGACCAGTCCCGAGTCGACGTTGGGCGCCGGCCAGAACACGTTGCGCCCGACCGACCCGGCCCGGCGTACGGACGCGAACCAGGATGCCTTGACCGACGGGATGCCGTAGACCTTCGACCCGGGCTCGGCGGCCAACCGGTCGGCGACCTCGGCCTGCACCATCACCAGCCCACGCTCCAGCGAGGGCAGCAGCTCGAGCAGGTGCAGCAGGACCGGGACCGAGACGTTGTAGGGCAGGTTCGCCACCAGTGCGGTGGGGGCGGGGCCGGGGACCGACGTGACCTTCAGGGCGTCGGCGAGGACGACCTCGAAGCGATCGACGTGGGCCGGGGCTCGGTCCGCGATCGTGGCGGGGAGGGACCCCGCCAGCCCGGGGTCGATCTCGATGGCCACGACGCGCGCAGCGACGTCGAGAAGGGCGAGCGTGAGGGAGCCGAGACCCGGGCCCACCTCGAGGACGACGTCGGAGGCGCCGATCCCGGAGCCACGCACGATCCGGCGCACGGTGTTCGGGTCGATGACGAAGTTCTGGCCGCGCTGCTTGGTCGGCCGCAGGTCGAGCGCGGCTGCCAGTGAACGCACTTCTGCCGGACCGAGAAGTCTCGGTCCGGCAGGAGTTGGGTCAGTCACGCAGTCGAGGCTAGTTGTCCAGGCTCTACGAGCCGCACACGGGCCATGCTCCGTAGCCGCCCTCGGCTGCCGCGACCCGCTGGGCCACGGCGATCTGCGCCTCACGGCTCTGCTGGTCCGGACGACCGGAACCGCCGTAGGCGGCCCAGGTGCCGAGGTTGAACTGCAGGCCGCCGTAGTAGCCGTTGCCGGTGTTCGCGGCCCAGTTGCCGCCCGACTCGCACGAGGCGATCCGGTCCCAGATGCCGGTGCCGACACTCGGGGCGCTGGCCTGGACCGTCTTGGTGCCGATCTTCACGATCCGGGCGACCGGTTGGCTGAGCGTGCGCTGCTTGACGATCGTGCGCCTGACGACCTTGCCGTTGCGGAAGTTCAGCCGGTAGGTCACGTCGCGGGCGCCGTCCTTGCCCGCCTGCACGGTCTTGGACTCGCCCGACATCATCGAGCTGTCCTTCTGCTCCCGCACGGGGGCCGGGATGGACTGGTTCGGGACGCGCTTGGTGCGGACCCCGATCTTGGTGACCACGATCCGGGTGCCGTCGGTCAGCGCGGCGCTGCGGGAGGGGCGTACGACGTCGTTGCGGTCGACTCCACCCACCTCCGCGAGCAGCTCGCCGACGGTGGACGCGGGGATGTTGTGCTTCTGGACCTTGTTGTCGGCGATCTTGAGAGAGACCTGCTTGGGCGTCGTGACCTCGAGGGCCATGCCGGAGCGGTCGATCGAGGCGCTGCGGCTCACCGAGAGCGCTGCGCCCCCGAAGCGCAGGCCGAGCTCGTCGAGCGCGGCGGACACCTGGGTCGCGGTCGTCCAGAGGGTCTTCTTCTCACCGTCGACGTCCAGGGCCAGCGGCCGGGCCAGACGTACGGCGATCCGGGAGCCGTCGTTGACCTGCGAGTCCACGGCCGGGACCACGGAGTCATGGGTGGAGGGCTTGATGCCCTCGCCGGCCAGGACGTCGCCGACGCTGCCGGCGAAGGTACGGACCTGCGACTCCTTGCCGTCGACCGAGACGGTCACGGTCTTGCTGTAGCTGGCGTAGGCGGTGGCTGTGCCGACCAGGGCCAGGACGATGGCGGTGACCAGTCCGATGAACAGGGTCTTGTTGCGGCTGAGGTGCGTGAAGGTGGCGCGCACGGATCTCCCATGATCGAGGATTCCGGGCCGCGGGTGATGGCGCCTGCCGCGACGAACCGTTCTGGTCGCCTACGGCCCCCCAGGGGCGCACACCGGGTTCGAGCTCCCCGCTCCCGGCCAACAGCCCTCGACCTTAGGTAAGTAGCTCTGAGTTAGCAAACTGCTAGCAAAACGTGTGGCCAGACTCACAACGGTGCCTGGGCCCAGGATCCACCGAACGCGGTGTCGGTGTTGGCCTCGATCGCCCGGCACAGCTCGCCCAGGTCCATGCCTCGCGTGGCTGCCATCGAACGCACCGTGAGCGGGATCAGGAAGGAGGCGTTGAGACGTCCGCGGTGCGGCATCGCGGTGAGGTAGGGCGCGTCCGTCTCGACCAGGATCCGACTCAGCGGGGTGACCCGCAACGCCTCCCGCAGCGGCTCGGAGTTCTTGAACGTGACCGTGCCCGCGAAGGAGAGATGAGCACCGCGATCGAGGCACTCGCGGGCGAAGTCGGCGTCGCCGGAGAAGCAGTGCATCACCCAGCGGTCGGGCGCGCCCACCTCGTCGATCAGGCGTAGGACGTCCGCGTGGGCGTCCCGGTCATGGATGACGAGCGTCCGGTCGAGCCGCTTGGCCATCTCGATGTGCGCGCGGAAGCTGTGGTGCTGCGCCTGCTGCCCCTCACGACCCGTGCGGAAGTAGTCGAGGCCGGTCTCTCCGACGGCGCGTACCCGGTCGCTGCTCCTCACCAGCCGCTCGATCTCCACGAGGGCCTCGTCGAGCCGCCCCTCGGCCGCCAGGTGCGGAGCCTCGTTGGGGTGCAGGGCCACCCCGGCGACGACCTCCGGGTGCGCCTGGGCCGTCTCGACCGCCCAGTGGGCGCCGGGGAGGTCGCAACCGACCTGGACGATGCGGGTGACCCCGACCGAGGCAGCCAGGACCAGCGCCTCCTCGACGGGCAGGGCGGGCTCCTCACCCCGGGTGATGTCGAGGTGGCAGTGGTTGTCCACGACCGGGTGGGGCAGCGGCTCGGGCAGGCCCGGCAGGTCTCGGGTCACGAGCGGTGCACAGCGTCGTAGACGACTCTCTTCGGCACGCCCGAGCGTCGAGCCACGTCGAGGATCGCCTCCTTGCGGGTGGCCCCGGTGGCCTCCTCCTCGGCGACCAGGGCCGCGAGCGTGGTGGGGTCGGTCACCGGCTCGGGCACCTCCGCGCCCTCCAGCACGATGGTCACCTCGCCGCGGACACCCGGCTCGGCCCAGGCCACGAGATCGGACAACGCGCCGCGGCGTACCTCCTCGTGGGTCTTGGTCAGCTCGCGGCAGACAGCCCCTCGACGGTCGTCGCCGAACACCTCGGCCATCGTCTGCAGGGTTGCGTGTGTGCGGTGCGGGGCCTCGAAGAAGACCAGCGTTCGCTGTTCGAGTGCGAGGTCGGAGAGCCGTCGGGTGCGCTCCCCCGGCTTGCGCGGAAGGAACCCCTCGAAGCAGAAGCGGTCGACGGGCAGGCCGGAGACAGCCAGCGCCGTCAGCACCGCCGAGGGGCCGGGAACGCTCGTGACCGTGACGCCGCGCTCCACCGCGGCCGCGACCAGGCGGTAGCCCGGGTCGGAGACGCTCGGCATGCCCGCGTCTGTGACGAGCACGACCCGGTCGCCTTTGAGGAGCGACTCCAGGAGCGAGTCGGTCCGGAGGTGCTCGTTGCCCTCGAAGTAGGAGACCACCCGGCCCGGGATCTCCACCCCGAGGTCGCTCGTCAGGCGCCGCAGCCGGCGCGTGTCCTCGGCCGCGACGACGTCGGCGCCCCGCAGCTCGTCCGCGAGCCGCGGCGAGGCGTCGTCGGTCCGGCCGATGGGCGTCGCAGCCAGCACCAGCACGCCGGTCGGCGGTTGTGTCATGTGCACGATCATGGCAGCCATGGGGAACCTTCGGGGCTCGGCCCGCGTCCGACCGGGCATGCGTACCTTGTCGATGACGATCGTGCTCGTGCTGGCAGTGGGCGCCGTCTCGTGCGGCGAGGAACCCACGGGTAGGCCGGGCACCACCCAGTCCGCGACCACCCGGCCCCCGGAAGCCCGTCCCTCGGAGAGCCAGTCCCCGCAAGCCCAGCCCTCATCCATCCCGCCCTCAGACAGCGAGGACCCCTTGACCGACCCCGTCCCCTCCCCCACCGGCAAGCGAGCAGCGACCACCACGGTGACCGGGGTGGTGACTGCCGGTGTCGAGGCCGGCTGCCTGCTCCTCGACACCGGCAGCGAGACCCTGCTGCTGCTCGGGGTGAGCCCGGCGGACGCACGCGAGGGAGCGCGGGTCCGGGTGAGCGGCAGCAGGTCACCCGAAACGGCGACGACCTGTCAGCAGGGCGTGCCGTTCCGGGTGACCCGGATCCTTCGGTTCGAGTGATGGCCTACGGCGTGACGGTGCCGATCGAGACGTTGCCCCGACCCACGACGGCCCCCTCGTCGGTGACCACCTGCATCTCACCGAAGAGCTGACGTCCCGCTGCCGGAGTCGACCGGGCCACGACGGACCCCGTGACGGTGGCCGTGTCCCCGTTGGCCAGCTTGAGTGCGGTTGCCGGAACGGTCACCGCTCCGAGTGCAGCCGAGTAGAAGACGTCCCGGTAGTCGAACTCCGTCGTGCCTGCCGGTACGGAGTACCCGTCGACGATCACCGTGTAGGTGCCCGGCTCGGGGGCCTCGATGCTGACCGACTCCTCGGAGTCACCGTCGGCCGAGGAGGCCACCTCGTTCCCGTCGAGCTCGACGTAGAGGTCGAGGTCGGCGCCCGGGTCGCTGGTGCTCCCGATGGCGACGTCGAGCTTGCTCGCACCTTCGGGAACGACCACCTCGTACTCCTGCGACTCACCGTCGGCGATGGTCGGACGTTCCTCGATGGCACTGCCGAGGGGACCGCCCTTCCCGGTGACCGTGACCGGAGCCAGCTCGTTCTTCAGCGACCACGTCACGTCGGTCGGCTCGCCGGCAGCGACGCTCGGCAGCTCGACCGTGGCCGGTGTGACCGCGACGGACTGCACCGCCGCAGAGAGGCGGTAGGGGTTGTCCAGGGTCCGCGACGTACGCCGGGCCTCGACCTCGATCTCCCACACGCCGGGCAGTGGGTCCTCGACTGCGCGTGAGACCGGGTTGCAGGCCTTGACGTCGGAGAAGTTGGTGTAGCAGGCCGTGCTGGACGTGGTCCCCACGGGGACGCCGTAGGGATCGATCGCGAGGATCCGGGTCTGGCTGCCGGTCGCGATCCCGGTCAGGTTGAGCTGGAGGGCCTTGGTGCCCTCGGGAACCTCGACGAAGTAGCTGTTCGAGGCGTTGCGGTCGACCTTGCCCGACCACGAGGCGCCGTAGGCCGGCTTCCTCGGTGTCACGCCGGCCACCACGGTGTTCAGCACCTCGGTGTCGATCCCCCTGGTGCGGGGATCGTCGAGCCGCATGATCGCGCCGTGAGCCCCTTCGGTGGGACGCGCCTCCACCGGGATGACGGTGGCCCGGTTCAGCGGCAGGCTCACCGATCTGGGCGAGCTCCAGGTGCCGTCGTTGCCGAGCCAGGAGATCTTGTGCCGCACGTTGCCGGCCGGTCCACTGGTGCGCTTCACCTTCACGAAGTAGGTCTTGGCCCGGCCCGGGCGGTGACCGCCGTCTCCGACTGCACACCGGTTGTAGATCCCGACACCACGGTCGGGGGTGGCAAGGTAGTCCGACAGCGGCGTGCAGACCCGCGCCTGGACGGTGTAGTCACGGGTGGCGACATCTCCGCGGCTGAGCATCGACCACGCGGCGTTGACGTCGGTGAAACCGTTGCCCTGCCCGTAGGCCGGGATGCCGGAGCGGAAGTCGGCCGTGCTGTACAGCGCCCGGCGCAGCTGGGCCGGCGTGACGGCCCGGTCGTTGGCGAACGCAGCAGAGTAGAGCAGCGCGGCAACGCCCGCCTCCTGCGGCGAGGCCATCGAGGTGCCGTTGAACATCGCGTAGCCCACCGGGAGCGTGTAGCCGGCGGCGGCGACCTCGGGCTGCTTGAGCCAGCGCGGCGTCGTCGAGATGGCGGAACCGGGAGCCGTGATGTTGGGCTTGAACCCGCCGTCCTCACGGGGTCCTCGCGAGGAGAAGGTGAACAGGCTCTGCTTCTCCTTCACGGTCGAGCCGTAGTTGGACAGCCAGGTGTCCTTGCTCACCGAGGCGGCCACGCTGACGACGTCGGTCGACACGGACGGGTCACCGACGGTGTTGAGCCCGGGGCCGCTGTTGCCGGCGGAGATGAACAGCTGCACGCCGTAGTCGGAGATGAGCCGGTCGTAGAGCTCGGAACGCGCGTTGTTGGCGTCGTTGAGAGCCGGCAGCCCACCGATGGACATGTTGACGACGTCGACCTGGCGGTTCACGACGAGGTCGGCCATGCCGGTCGTCAGCGCAGCCGAGGTGCAGCCGCCACCCCACGTGCAGGCGCGGGAGGAGACCAGCTTGGCTCCTGGGGCCGCACCGTCCATCTGGCCACCGAACATGCTGTTGGCGGCGGTGATGCCGGCGACGTGGGAGCCGTGTGCGTCCTCGACGAGGCCGATGTTGACGTAGTCCGCGACCTTGCCGACGTAGTCGCCGCCGTAGGGGGAGAGATCCACGTCCTGGCGGAACTCGACCACGAACGGGGACGACTCGACGACGGCGGTGCCCGGCTTGTCCGTGCCGAAGTGCCCGACCTGGTGGTCGGTGCCGTAGGGCCGCATCAGCGTCTCGTCGGTGAAGTCGTTGTCCTGGTCGGTGTCGACCCAGATCGCGTGGTCGGAGGAGCGGTAGAGCACCCCCCAGGCGTCCGTGGTGTCCCCGTCGCGGTTGACGTCACCGGCGGGCTCGCTGCCGGCCGTGATGTTCTCGCGGAACAGGTTGAGCTTGAAGTCGCCTGCCGGCGCCTTCCAGGTGGCCCCGGCGATGCTGAACGCCGGACCGGAGACCGAGGTATCCATCCGACGCCAGGTGCCGTCACCGTCGAGGACCGGGTCGGTGGCGGTCACCCAGTCGACGATCTTGCGCTGGCCGTTCGTCGTCCTGGCCAGGGCCGGGTGGTCGAGGTCGACCCCCGAGTCGAGGATGCCGATGGTGACACCGCGACCGTCCCAGGTGGGGTGCTTCTTCTTGAAGGTGGTGGCGCCGGTCTCGTGGGTGGGCATGTAGGGGTTCGCGTCGGGCGTGTCCTTGTCCGGGCCGGGCAGCGTCGCCGCCTGCGCCCGGGTCTTCTGATCGGTCGTCTCGACCCTGGGGTCAGGCAGCACGAGCTTCTCGTCCACGTCGATGGCGGTGATGTTGGGCAGCTTCGCCGCCCCCAGCACCTTGCCGGTCGGGACCGAGGCCAGGAGGTAGCCGAGCTTGTCGAAACGGCGCGTGACCGTGCCTCCGAGCCCGTCGAGCCGCGAGACCACGTTCGAGGCAGCGCCGCGGTCGGTGGCGACCATCAAGGTGACCCGCCGCTTTCCGGCGGACTCCGCCTCGGCGAGCAGGTCGAGGTCGTGGGATCCCAGCACCTCTGCGGCGGCCTCCTTGGGGGTGCCGGTGTCGCCGGGCTCACCCGGCTGGGTGGGGCCGGCGTACGCCGGGGCGACGCCCATGGCGCCGCTGATCGCGATGCCAACTGCTGTCAGGGCGACGGCGAACCGTCTGCCCGAAGTGGATTGCTGCACGCAAAAAGCCTTTCCGAGAGGAGAAGTGACCTCGATGCGGGCCCCCAAGGGGCCAGGTCGGGGGGCCCGAGAGGCACCCTCGACGCATTCTGGACAGCCGGGGCGCGGTATACCAGAAGCCGGGTCAGTGCGTGACCCATTCGTTACAGGTCTCGACGACCCTTCGCACGGTCGTTCCCGGACGCTCCGACATCGGTCCGGGTCCTCATGCGGACCGCCGTAGCATTCGCGAGGTGAGCATCGCCGAGCGCCTCGGGCGCACCGTCGGACTCTCGCGCACGGTCGAGGGGGACGTCGTCCCCAGCGCCGCAGCCCGGGCCAGGGTGCGCACCCGTGACGAGGACCCGGTGCTCGCCTGGGTCGGGACGCTCACCGTGACGGCGCTGGCGGCGTTCCTACGCCTGTGGGACCTCGGGAGACCGCGGGCCTTCCTGTTCGACGAGACCTACTACGCCAAGGACGCCTGGTCGCTGATCCACCACGGCTACGCGCTGAACTACGTCGAGAAGGCCAACGAGGAGATCCTGGCCGGCCACACGACGGGCCTGTGGACCGAGACACCGAACATGGTGGTCCACCCGGAGGTCGGCAAGTGGATCATCGGCCTCGGCGAGGCCATCTTCGGGATGACCCCGTTCGGTTGGCGGGTCTCCTCGGCCATCGTGGGAGCGCTGATGGTGCTGGTGATGATCCGCCTCGCCCGGCGGGTCACCCGCTCCACCCTGCTGGGGCTGGTGGCGGGGTTGTTGATGTGTTTCGACGGCCTTCAGCTGGTGCTCTCGCGGCTGGCGCTGCTCGACCTCTACGTCGCGTTCTTCATCCTGTGTGCCATCAGCTGCATGGTGGCCGACCGTGACTGGGTGCGAGCCCGGATGGCCCGGTTGGTGCCACCGGGCTCACGACTGGCGCCGGAGTCGTGGGGTCCGCTGATCCTGTGGCGTCCGTGGCGTCTCGCGACCGGTATCTGCTGGGGGCTGGCCGTCGGCACCAAGTGGTCGGCACTGTTCCCGCTCGCCGCCTTCGGGCTGGTGATGTGGGTCTGGGACTCGGGAGCACGACGGTCGTTCGGCGTACGACGTGCCCTGTTCAAGTCGGCGGTCATCGACGCCCTGCCGGCGCTGGGCTACGTCGTGGTGGTGCCGTTGATCATCTACGTCGTGAGCTGGACGGGCTGGCTGCTGCACGCCGACGTCTACGAGCGCACGCTCTCCGACACGCAGTACGGCCCCTACTGGGGGAGCTACCTCAAGCAGGACGCCCGGGGCTTCTTCCCCGAGCTGTGGCAGTCACTGAGGTCGCTGTGGCACTACCACCACGACGTCTACGCGTTCCACACCGGCTTCCTCAACGACAGCACGCACGTCTACCAGTCCAACCCCTGGGGCTGGCTGGTCCTGAACCGGCCGGTGGGGGTCGACGCGCAGCTCGACATCCAGCCGGGGCAGCAGGGGTGCGGCGCCCTCACGGGCTCGACCTGCCTGCGTCAGGTGCTGCTGCTGGGCAACCCCGTCGTGTGGTGGCTCGGCACCCTCACGGCGCTGTTCGCCGTGGTGGCCTGGATCGGCCGCCGGGACTGGCGCTACGGGCTCGTCGTGGTGGGGATCGCGGTCACGTGGCTGCCCTGGCTGCGGTACGACGACCGGCCGATCTTCAGCTACTACGCGGTGGCGATCCTGCCCTTCCTGGTCCTGGGCACGACGCTGGTGCTGGGAGAGGTGCTGGGGCGACCGGACGCGAGTCCTCGTCGCCGGGCCGTGGGCGCCGCGGCCGTGGGGACGGTGCTGGTGCTCACCATGATGGCGTTCGCGTGGTTCTGGCCGATCTGGACCGACCAGCTGGTGACCTACCGGGAGTGGTTGTCACGCATGTGGTTCAAACGCTGGATCTGAGACCCGTCAGCTGGAAGGAGTGGCCGGGGTCAGGCTTCCGAGCCGACGGTGGGAAGCGAGACGGGCTCGCGGAAGGCGGGGCGCTGGACCCTGCGCTCGAGCATGGTCATGCGAGTCACGGCGAAGGCGATGATGAACATGCCCAGCACGCCCATCAGCATCACGGATGCGGGTGCGACTGACAACATGGCGTCCCTTTCTGATCTCAAATGCGGACTAGACCGTCAACATACAGTAAAAACTACAAACCGGACATACCTATCTTTAAGTTGTTTTCAGGAGTGGACGCCTCGCCTCCAGCCACCCGGTGCCCAGCCCGACCAGGGTGATCCCGAGGGCGCCCCAGGGAAAGAAGATGTGGTCGAGGTGCACGAGCAGCGCCCCGGGGAGCAGCAGCAGGCCGGGCAGGGCCTGCGCCTGCTGCCGGCGCAGGGCGTCGAGCGCCACCACGAGGACGGCCATGATCAGCGCGTAGGAGCCGACCTCCCCGATCGGCCCGCCGATCGCGAACAGTGAGCGCACCTCGTCGGGCCGGGGCGCCAACGGACCGAGGCGCGAGGTCACGAAGCCGGCGCCGATGCCGTTGATGACGTCGAGTGCGGTGTACGCCGAGGCGTAGACGAACGCAGCAACCACGGCCACGGCGGCGACGGGGTCTCGCCGCCCCCGGAAGAGTGCGATCAGGGCGACGCCCACCAGTGGGAAGGCGAAGATCCCGGCCACGTGCAGCCCCCACCAGGTGCCCGCGGTCGCGTGGTTCAGGTGCTCGGGGTGGAAGATGCCGGCGATTCCGAGGGAGACCCCCGGAAGGGCAGCGAGGACGCCACGGGGAGCCGGGGCAAGGACAGGCGCGACATCTCGTGCGGGCACGTCTCTCCCCGGCGTCGTGAGGATGCCTCCCTCGCCCATGGAGCGACACTAGGCTCCCTGGCCCGGTTCACGAGGGAGGACGAGGTGAACAACAGGCATCAGTTCTTGCTGTCAACCCGCGGTCGGCCGCCGGCGAGGCCCGAGAAGGCACCGGCGTCCCGTCACACCCGGGTCGCGAAGTCCTCCGGGACGAACACGCCGTCCTTCAGGTGCTGCTCGATGTCCTCGAGGCTGTGGCCGCCCCCGAGGGGTCGATCTACCTCGTGTTCCAGGAGGCAGCCGGCTACGAGCGACCGGTGTGGCCGCCGGTCGACGGGGCTCAGCGGCCGATGATGCACTTCGACTTCCAGGTCGGTCACCTCGACTCCGCGGTCGAGGACGCGGTCGCTCTCGGGGCCACGCTGGCGACCGACCAGCCGCAGCAGAACGTCAGGGTCCTGCTCGACCCCGCAGGCCACCCCTTCTGCCTGGTGCTCGACGAGGGGTGATCCCCGCTCGGCCCCGTCAGGTCGGGGCCTGCGACCCGCAGCGGCCGAGCCGTGCGAGACTTCTCAGCGTTCCCGACGGCTGACCAGCACCCTCTGGGGGAGCTCCTTGACGAGCAACACCGCACACGACCAGCCGCCCGCGGCTTCGGTCGGCCTCCGCGCCGCCGGATGGCTGCTGCATCTCTACACCGCGAGCGGCACTGTCCTCGCCCTGCTCGCCGTGGTCGCCGCCACCGACGGTGACGAGGTGCGCGCGCTGTGGATCCTGCTCGCCGCACTGGTCGTCGACGGCACCGACGGGATGCTGGCCCGCGCACTGCGGGTGAAGGAGACCATCCCCTACTTCGACGGCGCCCGGCTCGACGACATCGTCGACTACATCACCTACGCCTTCGTGCCGATGGTGCTGCTGTGGACCGGCGACTTCCTGCCCGACGGGACCTGGGGCCTGGTGCTGGCCTCGATCCCCCTGATCGCCTCGAGCTACCAGTTCTGCCGCTCGGATGCGAAGACCGACGACCACTTCTTCCTCGGCTTCCCCAGCTACTGGAACGTCGTCGCCTTCTACGTCGTCGTGCTCGGGCTCACCCCGGGCGTGACCGCCGCCATCCTGCTGGTGTGCGCGGCCCTGGTGTTCGTGCCGATCAAGTACGTCTACCCCTCGCGCACCAACGCGCTGTGGGCGCTCAACCTCAGCCTCGCCGGGCTCTGGCTGGTGCTGTACGCCGTCATCCTCGCGACCATGCCTGACCCGAGCCTGTTCGTGGTCGGCCTGTCACTCGCCTATGTGGCCTACTACTTCGTGGTCAGCGTGTACCTGACCGTCATCAGCTCCCGCAAGCGTGCTCACGCGGCGGCCTGACCTGCCCCGCTGACCTGCCCCGCCGACTGCCCCGCCGACCTGCCCCACTGACTGCCCCGTGGGCAGGATCACAGGCCGAGATTTGTGCACTCTTTGGCACGGAGTGCAAAACTGCACTACATGAGCGAGAGTGCAACAACCAGGGTCGGGAGACGTCAGGCGACGTCCTACCGGATCTCGGTGTGCGCCCAGGTGCTCGCCGACGACCGCGGGCTCGATGGCTTCACGATGGAGGAGCTGGCCGAGTCGGCCGGCGTCTCGCGCCGGACGCTGTTCAACTACTTCCCCGGCAAGCTGGACGCGGTTCTCGGCGACTTCCGCGAGCTCTCCGAGGAGGCGCTCGCCCAGTTCCACGCGCGCGGCGCCGGTAGCAACCTCGTGGTCGACCTGCGGGACCTGGCCAACGACTTCCTCAAAGGCCCGGAGCTTCTCCGCGAGGACGTCCTGCGCTTCCGGCGGGTGCTGCACGCCAACCCGCGCCTCCTGCCCGTTGCGCACGACCGGTTCGTCGTGCTGACGGGCCACATCGTCGAGCAGATCCGCATCCGCGAGGGATCGGCGTTCGACGCCCACCGCGCCCAGGTGGCCATCCGGCTCCTGTGCGCCCTGTTCGACTCGGCCTTCGAGATCTTCCTCGACGACCCGGAGGAGCGACCGATCGCCGCGGCGTACGACGACGTGCTGCGCGCCGCCCGACAGCTTCTCGTCTGACCTCTGCCCCACCCTGCCCTCCCGCGTTCTTCCATCTATGCCGCCCGGCGCCACACCTCCCAGGAGAGACACCATGGCCACGCTGCTCTACCGACTCGGCAAGACCGCCTACCGCAAGTGGCCCTTCTTCCTTGCCGCCTGGCTCGTCACGCTGATCACGGTCGTCTCGGTGGCCAGCGCCTTCTCCAAGCCCATGAGCGACTCCTTCTCCATCCCGGGGATCCCGTCGGAGAAGGCCGCGGACCTCCAGTCCGAGCTCTTTCCGGGGGCCACCGACGCCTTCGACCAGGCCTCGGTGAAGGTCATCGTCGCCGCCCCGAAGGGGCAGCAGCTGGCCGACCCGCAGAACAAGGCGGCCGTCGACACGCTCGTGGACAACCTGGCCGAGCTCCCCCAGATGCCAGACGGCAGCGACCAGACCAAACCGGTCCCGGCCAACCCGGTCGACACCGCACCGGCCCAGCTCGAGGCGATCACCAGCGCCGCGAGGAAGGCCGGCGGCGACGTCCCCGCGGCCGAGGCGAACGCCAAGGAGCTCTCTCCCCTGTCGGCTGACGGCCGCGTCGGCACCATCACCTGGGACTTCGACGTGAAGACCGTGGCCGACGTGGAGCCGGCCACGATCCAGGCCCTGAACGACACGATGGCCCAGGCGCGCACCCAGGGCCTGGTCGTCGAGGCCAACGGCTCCGGCACCACCAACCAGCCCGAGCTCGGCGGCAAGTCCGAGCTGATCGGCATCGCCGTCGCCGTCCTCGTGCTGATCCTCACCTTCGGGTCACTGGTCGCCGCCGGCCTGCCGGTGCTGACCGCGCTCTTCGGTATCGGGCTGGGCCTCACCGGCATCACCGCCCTGACCGCGTTCATGGACATCGGCTCCACCACCCCGACCCTGGCCACGATGATCGGCCTCGCGGTGGGCATCGACTACGCCTTGTTCATCCTGGCGCGCTACCGAAGCGAGCTCGAGCACACCGACGACCGGGAGGAGGCGGCCGGCATCGCCGTCGGCACCGCCGGCTCAGCCGTGGTCTTCGCCGGTCTCACCGTGCTGATCGCGCTCTCCGCCCTGTCGGTGGTCCGGATCCCGTTCCTCACCACGATGGGCATCGCCGCAGCCGGAACGGTCTTCATCGCCGTGCTGGTCGCCCTCACCCTGCTGCCCGCCATCCTCGGGCTGCTGAAGTCCAAGGCCTTCGGTGGCCGCGTACGCCGTGCCCACCCCAAGCGCGACCAGAGCGGCAGGCTGCTCAACAACGGTGTGCGCTGGGCCCGGATCGTGGGCCGACGTCCGGTCGCGGTCGTGATCCTGGTCGTGGTCGCCCTGGGCTCGCTGGCGCTCCCGCTCAAGGACCTCCACCTGGCCTTCCCGTCGGACAGCACCGCGTCGCCGGACACCACCCAGCGCAAGGCCTCCGAACTGGGCGCCGAGGCGTTCGGTCCGGGTCGAGACGCCCCCCTGCTCGTCGTGGTCGACGGTCGCAAGCTGTCCACGCCCGAGCAGCGCAACGCGGCCTACGGCGAGGTCGTCGACTGGGCTGCCGGCCAGACGGGTGCGAAGAACGCCCAGATCGTGATGCAGAACCAGGAGGGCGCCGGGGCACAGATCCTGGTCACGCCGAAGTATGGCGCCGACGACACCCGCACCGAGGACCTGCTGTCCGCCCTGCGTGACGGCCAGTCCGGCATCGAGGCCAAGACCGGCACGACGACCGGCGTCACCGGCCTGACGGCCATCACCACCGACGTCTCCGAACGTCTCAGCGGCGCCCTGCCGATCTACCTGATGGTGGTCATCGGGCTCGCGTTCCTGCTGCTGATGCTGGTCTTCCGCTCCCTGCTCGTCCCGCTGACCGCGACCTTCGGCTTCCTGCTCTCGGTGCTCGCCACCCTGGGCGCCACCGTGGCCGTCTTCCAGGAGGGCGCCTTCGGGCTGATGGAGGGCCAGCCGATCGTGAGCTTCATGCCGATCTTCCTGATCGGCCTGGTCTTCGGCCTCGCCATGGACTACCAGGTCTTCCTGGTGACCCGGATGCGCGAGGCGCACGTGCACGGCTCGTCCACCCGCGAGGCGGTCGTCGACGGCTTCCGCAACAGCGCCCGGGTGGTCGCTGCCGCCGCGGTGATCATGATCTCGGTGTTCGCCGCGTTCATCCTCATCGACGAGCCGATCATCAAGTCCATGGGCTTCGCCCTCGCGATCGCTGTCTTCTTCGACGCCTTCGTGGTGCGGATGGCGCTGATCCCGGCCCTGATGTACCTGCTCGGCGAGAAGGCCTGGTACCTGCCGAAGTGGCTCGACCGCATCCTGCCGTCCTTCGACGTCGAGGGCGAGGGGCTGCAGCGCGAACTCGAGCTGCGCGAGTGGCGCAACGGTGTCGAGGTCGCCATCGCTGCCGCGGG
>JBKJON010000553.1:0-4198 GCA_046595715.1 Marmoricola sp. | reverse complement strand
CACGCCACCACGGTGGCCGAGGTGAGTCGCGCCATCGTCGCCCGAGAGCTCGACTTCAGCATCGACCGCGAGGAAGACCGATGACGAGTCGCAGGACCACGGGACAGGCCTTCGGCGATGCTGCGGCAGCCATGGTCGGCGAGCACACCGTGGCCGACGTGCTCACCCAGCTGCTCGAGGACTGCGCCGAGCTGGTCTCGGCCGAGGCAGTGGCGCTCATGCTGGTCGACGGCGTCGGCGAGCTGTCGCTGCTCAGTTCCTCCTCGCACGGTGCCCGGGAGCTGGAGATGCTGCAGACCCAGCGCTCGAAGGGACCGTGCGTCGACTCCGTCCGTTACGGCCGCCAGGTGACGGTGACCGGCATACGCGAGCTGGTCGGCGAGTGGGACGAGGTCGGGCGGAGCATCGCCCGCTCAGGCTTCGAGAGCGCGAACGCCTATCCGATGCGCTGGCACGGAAAGATCCTGGGCGCGCTGAGCATCTACCGCCACGATCCGCACGAGATCGACCCGGCCACCTCGGCGCTGTCCCAGGCGTTCGCCGACGTCGCCACGCTCGTGGTCGTGCAGTCGACGGAGATCCCCTCGGACCAGATCGCGGCCCGGGTGCACGTGGCGATCATGGCCCGGGCCCAGGTCGAGCAGGCCAAGGGCGTGCCTGCCTACGTGCGGGGCATCGACATGGCCGCGGCCTACCAAGAGCTGCGCGCACTGGCAGAGGAGCAGGGCAGGAGCCTCAGCGAGACCGCGGTCAGGGTCGTGCAGGAGCAGCACGGCGGCTGAGGAATCCGCTCAGCGGCGTCGGGTGACCGACACGAGGGCCGGCTTGGCGTCGAGCAGGTAGACGAACGCCGCCACGGTCCCGATGATCGAGAAGAGGCCGAGCGGGCTGCTCCAAACGAGCGAGCTGGCGACGGTGAGACCCAGGATCAGCGACCAGGCCGGCTTGGTCAGCTTGTCGGCGGCCACGTAGGCAGCGGGTGGTCGGCTGAGGGCGTCGACGAAGGCCCAGATCTTGACGCCGAGCAGGGCGAAGAAGCCCACCAGCATGATGGTCGACTCCAGTCCTAACAATGCATCCACGGGACTAGCGTATCGGCTCGATGGCTGACTGCCCCTGAAGGCTGCGGCACACGACCCCCGCCGGGAACAGCAACGGGCCCCCGGACAAGGTCCGGGGGCCCGCAGGCTCACCTCTGGCGAAGGGTGGGTTCACCAGAGGCGAACTCCTCGCCACCCGTCGGCGACGAGTGTCTGGGTCAGGCAGTCGCGTCGGCGGCGGTGGTGGCAACCTTGTTGGCGGTCGACTTCGCGGTGGTGGTGGCGGCCGTCTTGGCGGTGGTCGCCTTCTTCACGGCGGTCTTGGCCGGGGTCTTCTTCGCGACGGCCTTCTTGGTGGCCGACTTCTTCACCGGGCGGCTGCTGTTCTTGGGCGCGTCAGCGGCGACCTTGGCCCGCTCGCGGCGAACGACCGAGGACTTGTTCGGGGCCTTGCGCACCGCGGTGGCGGCCTTGACGCCGTCCTTGCGGATGGCGGCGACGATCTTCTCGCCACGGTCGACGAGGTCGGCGTAGGTCTTGGCGAGCTCGGTGACGGTGTCGTCGATCTCGTTCTGGACCTTCTTGGGAAGCGCACGCGCCTCCTTCTGGAGCTCGGCAACGCGGGCCTCGAACTTGGCCTGCGCGTCCTTGGCGTCCTTCTGGAGCTCGGCAATGCGGGCGTTGACGGCCGAGAGGGCCTGGTTCTGCAGGGCCTTGGGCTCGCGCTCGATCTTGCTGACGCGGGTCTGCACGTCGTTGAGGGCCTCGGTGGCGCTCTTCTGGGCCTCGAAGGCGTAGCCACGAGCGAACTCGTAGGCGACCTCGGTGGCGCCGGCGACGGCGTACAGGGGCTTGACGGTCTCGGTGATGATCTTGGACTGTGCCATGTCATTCTCCTTGCTGGGTTGTCTCGAGCCCGATGACTTCAACCATCGATTCGGGCTCGAGCACTTCATTGGGTAGGGCGTTCTCAGCGACAGCCCTGAAGGACTGGTAGACGTCCAGGAGGGACTGCTTCTGTCGCTCGGTGAGCACGGGGTCCCCGAGGATGGCCAGCTCCACGGAGCGGACCTGACCGTCGTCAGGGTTGAGGATCCCGGCCTGCACGTAGAGCTGTTCGGCTGAGATCCGCAGTGCCTTGGCCAGCTGCTGCAGCACTTCGGCAGAGGGCCGGCGCAGACCACGTTCGATCTGGCTCAAGTAGGGGTTGGACACGCCGGTCTGCTCCGCCAGTTGCCTCAGCGAGAGCTCGGCTGCGACCCGCTGCTCGTGGAGGTACTCCCCGAGCGACGAGACGGTCTTCCCGACCTTGATCTTGGCCATACCTCCATAGTGCTAACTCCTGCTAGCAAATGCAAACCCAGCGACGGTGAACCACGTCACAAAGCCCATGTCTCACGATGTAAAACCTGAGTTTCACCTGCTTGCTGCAGCAATCAGGCGAGACCCACGGCTCGGATCTCACCGACCGGTTTCCCACCGCCGAGCAGCACCGCCTCACCCGTACGACGGATCGCGGCGCCGTCCACGCCGGGCTCCACCGTGATCCCGAGGCGGTGGAGGAGCGCCGCCATCAGGACCGGGCGCGCACGCGCTCCCCCGTCGTCGGTCTTGGTCGCGAACGCCCGACCGTCCGGCAGCGCGACGACGTAGCAGGACTCCGCGCCGGCCTTGCCGATCGCGCCGGGGATGGCGCGCAGCAGGGTCAGCTCGTCGCGCTGGGTCCCCGAGACGTACTCCGGGTGCGACCTGATGGCCCCGGCGATCCGGGCTTCGTGGCCGCCACCCACGGCCAGGGCGGCGAACGCCCGCGCCAGCCCGGTCAGCGAGGTCGAGAGCAGCGGAGCCCCGCACCCGTCGATCGCCACCTGGGCCGACTCGCCGGTCATCCGCTGGAAGGTGGCGAGGATCTGCTGCTGCAGCGGGTGGTCCACAGACAGGTACGTCGACGTCGACCACCCCTGGGCGACGCAGGTCGCGAGCATCGCCGCGTGCTTGCCCGAGCAGTTCATCAGGATCGGCGACTTCGAGCCCCCGGAGCGGATCAGCTCCTCGCGGACGTCGTCGTCGAGCGGCCAGTCGGGCGGGGTCTGCAGGTCGTTCTCGGTGAGACCGGCGGAGGCGAGGATGCGGCGTACTCCCTCGACGTGGAAGGCCTCGCCGGAGTGAGACGCACACGCCAGCGCCAGCAGCTCGTCCTCCAGCGGCAGCCCGGCCTCGAGCATGGCCAGCGCCTGGACGGGCTTGTTGCACGACCGGGGCAGCATCGGCCCGTCGACGTCGCCGGCGGCGGCGCGCACGGAGCCGTCGGCGTCGAGCGCCACCCACGAGCCGTAGTGGTGTCCTTCCACGATGCCGGAGCGGACGATCTCTGCGATGACGACGGGAGCAACCATGGGTTCGACGCTATCGGCCCGTGGGTCTGGCACGATTGCCCGGTGCCCGGACCGCAGTACTGCCCGAGCCCGCGCGAGCTGGACGACCTCGAGCTCCTCCTCTCCGGCGCGCTGGCCCCCCAGACGACCTTCGACGACCCACAGACCGGCGCCGTCACCCTCACGCTCCCGCCGGAGCTGAAGGACGCACCCGAGGTGGTGCTGGTCGACCCCGAGGGCCTCCCCCTCGCTGCCTATTCGATGGTGGAGGACCGAGGAACGAGCGTCTCGAAACCCCGGACTCTCACCGCCCTCTCCACCCCGTCCCACGGCCCCTTCCGGCGCCTGCAGCTCACCCCGACGCAGGTGCGCGAGCAGTACGCCGGGGCGCTGACCGTCCCCGTCGCCGGACCGCTCACCGACGGCGACCTCGCCCTGATCGACCACAAGGCCGAGGGGCGCGCCCTCGTGCTCCTGGTCCTGAACGGCACCGGCACCCCCGAGGACGTCTCTCCTGTCGGCCTGGTGCGCACCGCCCTCGTGGCCTCGGACCTGCTCACCGCCACGTCCCACGTGGTCACCGTCCCCCTCGCCTCGCGCGGCGACCCCACCGCCGATCACGAGCTGGGTCGACAGGTGGTGGCCAACTACGCGACCGGCGACGTGCTCGGCCTGCCCGGGGACGGCGAGTGGCCCGACGAGATCGCGGCGATCGTCGCCGCGGACCAGCCCGGCGACAACGAGCGCGGTGTCGTGGTCTTCTTCACCGGCCTCTCCGGCAGC
>JBKJON010000438.1:0-3610 GCA_046595715.1 Marmoricola sp. | reverse complement strand
GGTGGTGGTCGAGGGGACCTTGGTGCCGGGCAGGGCCCGGTCCGCACGGATCGACTTCCAGATGGACTCGGCCGACGGCAACCACTGGACCCGGTTGGGGTCGGGGGCGTAGACCGTCGTCGGCAGCTTGACGAAGCGGATCTGGTCGGTCCCCATCGCCTGGACGCTCTGGGCGATGTCCTTCATCTCGCCGATGTCGAGACCCTTGTCTGTCGTCATCGACCCCGTGGCAGCATCGAGGAAGCGGAACAGCTTGTCCGGGCGCAGCAGCAGCGAGGACTTCGTGGCCTCCTGCACGACCGAGGACAGGAACGCCTGCTGACGGTCGATGCGGCCGAGGTCGGACCCGTCGCCGACGGTCTTGCGGACCCGGACGTAGCCCAGGGCCTGCTTGCCGTTGACCTTGCTCTTGCCGGCTGGAAGGACCAGGTGGCTGTCGACGTCGTTGATGGGCTCGGGGGTGCACACCGTCACGCCTCCGAGGGCGTCGACCATCTTCTGGAAGCCACGGAAGTCGATGACGACGAAGTGGTCGACGAAGATGCCGGTCAGGCCCTCGAACGTGCGGATGGTGCAGGCCGGTCCACCGAGGGTGAAGTTCTGGTTCCACTGACGAATGGCGCCGTTCTCGACGGTGTCCGCCTTGTTCTTGCAGTCGCGCGGCGCCATCGTCATCGAGTCACGCGGGATCGACACGACCAGCGCGGACTTGCGATCGGCAGCCAGGTGCACGATGAGGTTGGTGTCAGATCGCGCCCCTTCCATGCCGTACTCGGTCTGGCCCTTGCCGAGGTTGGTACCCGCACGGCTGTCGGATCCCATCACCATGATGTTGACCGGGGCGAGGTTGGTGACGGCGTCCGTGGTCGCCGCCGGCTCGGGGCGGTCACCGAGGGCGCTGCTGATGTCGAGGCGGCTGATGTTGCCGTTGAGCTTCACGTAGGCGGCGATGCCCAGGACGAGGGCCACGACGAGCAGGGCAGCGACCCCGAACAGCGAACGGCGCACCCACGGATGACGGTGCGACTTGCCCTGGCGTCCCTGCGACCTGGGACCGGTCGCCGGGTCATCCTGTGCGGTGCCGTCCCCGGGGGCACTGGCACCCTGGCTGGGCGTATCGCCCTGCGCAGAGCCGTTGGTGGGCTCGCTCACGTGGACCTCTCTGGCTCGACTGCACCGCCGGGGGGTGGCGGGGCGACGCATCGTCCCGCCGAGTGTAAAGGCGGAACCTGAGCATCCTGATGACAATGCGCCTACTTCCCTGACGCCCCTCGCGCCTGTTCGGTTGTCCCCGAGGCAGAACCAGCGAACAGCTCGTCCGCGGCTCCCTTCGCGGCTCCCTTCGCGGCTGCGCCACGCCTCTAGCACCTCACGGACAAATGGGACGAGGGCTCCCAGCCGCGTGGGGTTGGATGGCCCCATGAGCACGCGAGCACTGGTGGGGGCCCTGACTGCGGTGGCCGTGGCGGCTGCCCTGATCGGCGGCGGGTTGTGGTGGCGCCACACGCAGGCCGAACGCGACGCCGACACCCGGTCCCGGGCGGCCGTGGCTGCCTTGGCGAAGGGCTGGTCCGAGCGTTCCTTCACCAAGGCCGGGGTCACGTTCGCGGGCATGCAGACCCAGGCCGTGCAGGACAGGTTCACCACGGCCACCAGGGGTCTGGGCGGCGGACCGGTCACCGTCCAGCCCGGCACCGTCACCCGCGAGGGCGACCGGGCGACCTCGACCCTGCGGGTCACCTGGTCCCTCGGCGGCGAGGTGAAGTGGGCGTATGACGTGGCGGTCACGGTGCAGAGGTCGGGCGAGCAGTGGGCCGTGTCGCTGCCGGCATCGGGTTCGCTGTGGCACCCGGACCTCGCGGTGACCGACACCCTGACGGCCACCCGGACCGCGGGCAGGCGCGGCGAACTGCTCGACCGCGCCGGCGAACCGCTCATGCCGGTCGGCAAGGTCTACCCGGTGCAGATCGACCCGGGCCGCGCCACCTCCGAGACCGTCAAGGCTCTCGAGAAGGTCGTCGACGAGCCCGCAGGCTCACTCGTCGCCAAGCTTGCCGCCGCCACAAAAGCCGGCAGCAAGGCACCGATCGCCGTGATCACCTACCGCGAGAGCGACTTCCAGGAGCGCAAGGCCGCCCTGGACGACCTCGCGGGCGTGATCTACCCCGCCCGCGAGCAGCCCCTGGCCCGCACCCGCACCTTCGGCCAGCCGCTGCTCGGTACGTATGGCGCAGTGAGCGGTGAGCTCGTCGCCAAGAGCGAGGGCCGTTACGTCGCAGGCGACTACGCTGGGTTGAGCGGGCTGCAGGGCCGGTACGACGCCCAGCTCGGCGGGACACCAGGAGTCGAGGTCACCTCCAGCGGCAAGCCCGACACCCCGTTGTTCAGCCAGGAGGCGGTGGACGGCACGGACGTGGCGACCACCTTGTCCCCTGACATCCAGACCGCGGCCGAGTCCGCGGTCGCGGGGACCGGCGAGGTGCCGTCAGCCCTGGTGGCCGTGGACGTGAAGACCGGCGACGTGCTGGCGTCAGCGAACTCACCAGCGCTCGGCTTCGACCGCGCCCTGACCGGCCAGTACCCGCCCGGTTCGGCGTTCAAGATCGCCAGCACCTACGCGCTGCTCACCGGCGGCAAGGTCACACCGACCACCTCGGTCGACTGCCCCAGGACGTTCGCGGTCGACGGCCGGTCCTACAAGAACTACGAGGGCGAGGAGCTCGGCACACCGGACTTCGCCACCGACTTCGCGCACTCGTGCAACACCGCGTTCGTCAAGCTGTCGAACGACCTCGGCGACGGCGACCTCGCCAAGGCCGCGGACGCCCTCGGGCTGACCGGGTGGGCCAAGACCCTCGGGGTCGGCAACGCCTTCGACGCCAGCATCCCGGGCAACAACGGAAAGACCGACAAGGCATCGGCGACGATCGGCCAGGGTCGCAACCTCACCTCCCCGCTCGCGCTCGCGACGATGGTCGCGTCCGTGGCGCGAGGCAGCGCCATACCTCCTGCGCTCGTGACCGATCCGGCAGCGTCGGGGGCGGACCGCACCCCCAAGCCGCTCGACGCCGACGCCGTCGGGCAGCTGCAGACGTTGATGCGTCAGGTCGTCACCGACGGAACGGGCACGGTCCTGCGCGACGCCCCCGGTGGCGACGTGAGGGGGAAGTCGGGCACGGCGGAGTTCGGTTCGAAGAACCCGCCGGAGACGCACGCGTGGTTCGTCGGCTACCAGGACGGGGTGGCGTTCGCCGCGCTCGTCGAGCAGGGCAGGAGCGGCGGCACCGTCGCGGCACCGGTGGTCAAGGACTTCCTCACCGGCCTGGCCAAGTAACCGAGAAACCCTGCGACAGAACGAGGCCCCCACCGGAATCCGGTGGGGGCCTCGCTGAAGACCGTGGTTGAGCAGTCCTCGGATCAGATCGGGCGAACGGCGTCAGCCTGGGGACCCTTGGGTCCTGCGGTGACCTCGAACTCCACGCGCTGCGCCTCCTCCAGCGAGCGGTAGCCCGAGGAGTCGATCGCCGAGTAGTGGACGAACACGTCCGGGCCGCCGCCGTCCTGGGCGATGAAGCCGAAGCCCTTTTCAGCGTTGAACCACTTAACGGTT
>JBKJON010000389.1:0-3858 GCA_046595715.1 Marmoricola sp. | reverse complement strand
TCTCCTGCTCGCTCGGGTTCGGGTTGTCGTTGAGCAGGTCGATCGACTGCATGATCATGCCCGGCGTGCAGAAGCCGCACTGGAGGGCGTGGCACTCGTGGAAGGCCGCCTGGACCTTGTGCAGCCGGCCGTCGGTGGCGAGGCCCTCGATGGTGGTCACCTCACGGCCGTTGGCCTGGACCGCGAGCACGTTGCAGGACTTCACGCTCCGCCCGTCGAGGTGCACCGTGCAGGCGCCGCAGTTGCTGGTGTCGCAACCGATCACCGTGCCGGTCTTGCCGAGCTTCTCGCGGAGGTACTGCACGAGCAGCATCCGGGGTTCGACGTCGTCGGACACCTTGTCTCCGTCGACGGTGACTTCGATCCTTGCCATGGGCGCACTCCTATAGGTGCCAGATGAGTGTGACCCGGCTCACGCTAGGACCCTCCGGTTGGACAAAGGTTGGCAGGGTCCCCTTCGTCAGCCCAGGAGGTGTCTCAGTGAGCCTCCTCAGGAGCAGGCTCGGCGAAGACGCAGAACTCGTTGCCCTCCGGGTCGGCCATCACGGTCCATCGGGGCAGCTCGGCCAGCACGGTCGCCCCGGCGGCGGCGAACTCCCGCACATTGCCGTAGACGTCCCAGTGGATCCGGTTCTTGACCGTCTTCGGCTCCGGCACGGGATCGAAGACGATCGCCTCCATGGGAAACCCGGGAACACCACCGATCGACCACCAGGGGTCACCCTCGTTCTCCGCCGCCGACCCGAAGACAGCTCCCCACCAGCGCGCCTGCGCCTCGGGGTCGACGCTGTCGAGGACCAGCTCGCGGCCCCGGTAGGCCGGCAGGTCACCGTCGCGGACGAAGGCACAGAGCTCGCCACCCTCCGGGTCGAGCAGCACCGTCCACGGGTCTCCCCCGTAGCCGGGCGCCCGGCGTGCCCCGAGGGCCAGCAACGAGTCGACGGAGTCGGTGAGCACGTCGAGATGAACCCGGTTCTTGACGGTCTTCTCCTCGGGCACCGGGCAGATCGCGATGCCCATCCCCTCGGTCGCGCCCACCACGTCGCCCGGGTCGCCGGCCGGGTCGCCGGCCGAGGTCGGCTCGGCGTACGAGCACCCGGTGGCGGCGGCCCAGAACCGGCCCAGCTCCTCGCCCGATCCGGTCGTGTCCATGCACAGCTCCTTGAACCTCACCATGGCCTGCCCTCCTCCCTGTGTCCGCGACTCGGCGTGTGCCCGCCGCGGGTAACCTCGGGGCCATGCCCCCGCAGCCCTCAGACTCCAGCCTGCCCGAGAACCAGCACGCCTGGGGGCACGGCGTGGCCACCGTCACCGACGACGGCACCGTGCTCGACACCTGGTTCCCCGCCCCCGCGCTCGGAAACCTCTCGGGCGACGTGCCCGAGGCCCTGCACGCACTCGCCGGCGAGCACCCCGGGCGCCGGGTCCGCACCGAGGTGGTCACGGTCGAGGTCGACCTGGCCGAGACGCCGCAGGACACCAGCGACGCCTACCTGCGGCTGCACCTGCTGAGCCACCGCTTGGTCCGCCCGCACGGAGCGAACCTCGACGGCATCTTCAGCAAGCTCGCCAACGTCGTCTGGACGAACCTCGGCCCCTGCGCCGTCACCGACTTCGAGCAGGTGCGCCTCGGGCTGCGCGCCGAGGGCGCGGTGCAGGTGTTCGGGGTCGACAAGTTCCCCCGGATGACCGACTACGTCCTGCCGTCCGGCGTGCGCATCGCCGACGCCGACCGCGTACGCCTCGGCGCGCACCTGGCCGAGGGCACCACCGTGATGCACGAGGGCTTCGTGAACTACAACGCCGGCACCTTGGGCAGCTCCATGGTCGAGGGGCGCATCAGCGCCGGCGTGGTCGTGGGTGCCGGTTCCGACGTGGGTGGAGGCGCCTCGATCATGGGCACGCTGTCCGGTGGCGGCAAGGAGGTCGTCTCCATCGGCGAGCGCTGCCTGCTGGGAGCCAACTCAGGAATCGGGATTTCGCTGGGCGACGACTGCGTGGTGGAGGCCGGTTGCTACGTCACGGCCGGCACCAAGGTCACCATCAAGGACGTGGAGTCCAAGCCTAGGGTGATCAAGGCCTCCGAGCTCTCGGGGGCCAGCAACGTCCTGTTCCGCCGCAACTCGGTGAGCGGTGCCGTCGAGGCACACCCGTGGACCGGCGACGGCATCAGCCTCAACGCTGCGCTGCACTCCAACTGATCCCGACCACCGGCCCACCAGAGCGATGAAGTTCAGATACGCCGTCTTCCTGGTCGTGCTCGCCGTGGTGGTGGGTGCCGGCGTTGCCCTGTGGCGAGGGTCGGGACCGCTGCCCGACCCGGAGGGCTGCACCGCGAAGCTCTCGGGCCGACAGGTCGACCTCACCACCGAGCAGGCCGAGAACGCGACCCTGATCGCGGCCATCGGCGTCAGCCGCGGTCTGCCGGCCCGGGCCGTCTCGATCGCCTTGGCCACGGCGTACCAGGAGAGCAAGATCCAGAACCTCGCCCACGGCGACCGCGACTCGCTGGGGCTGTTCCAGCAGCGCCCGTCCCAGGGCTGGGGCACGGAGAAGCAGGTGCGGGACCCGTACTACGCGACCAACGCCTTCTACGACGCGCTCGAGAAGATCCCCGACTACCAGACGTTGCGGATCACCGAGGCTGCGCAGAAGGTGCAGCGGTCCGGTTTCCCCGAGGCCTACGAGGACCACGCACCCGACGCGCGCACGCTCGCGTCGGTGCTCACCGGGTACAGCCCGGGCGGACTCTTCAGCTGTGTCGTGCGCAAGCCCGCCGTTCGCGGCAGCGCGAGCCGGATGATGCGCCAGGTCGAACGGGCCTACGGCAACCTCGAGATCTCCCGCACCGGCTCCCGTCAGGACGTCGCGATCACGGTCGCGGACGGGAAGGACGGCTTGCGGCTGGGCTGGTCGGTCGCGCAGTTCGTGGTCGCGCACGGCGTGCGTCTCAAGCCCGAGGCGGTGACCTACGCCGCCCGGAGGTGGCAGACCGGGCGCCCTTCGGAAGACGGCTGGCAGGCCGAGGGCAAGCGGGATGCGACGACCGTCCTCGTGTCGATGGGCTGAGCCCTGTGCCTTGTCAGGTTTCTTTGACATTCGGGCCGGCTCCTGGCTATCGTGGGTGTCAAGTTAATCAGACACAAGGGGGGTCAGTATGAGCATTCTCCGCTGGGTGGTGGTCGGGGTCGGAGGTGTGGCGTTGGCGGTAGCGACCGGTGCCGGCGCGTCGTACGCGCGTGAGGGGTCGTGGGGGGTCGCCACGGTGGCGGTGTTCGCGCTGCTCACCTTTCCCTGCTGGGCCGGGTTGCTGCGCATCCTCCTGGCCGGCCCAGACGAGGCCCCACCGGAGCACCAGGAGGACTCCGTGGAGGCGCGGTGGGTCGAGCGCGCCACCAGCGCCGCCTTCCTCGACGTGGTCATCGCCCTGGGACTGGCCACTGCCGCCACGAACGTCGCCGGCATCGCTCCCGTCTCGGGCGTGGTGTTCCTGATCCTCGCCATGGTCGACGTGTCGGTGCGCTACGCGGTGCTGCAACGACGCGAGGGCTGATGGAGAACTCCCTGCGCACGCTCCGCGAGGGTGCCGGGCTCTCCCAGGCCGAGTGCGCCGCCGCCCTCGGGGTGACGCGTCAGACCGTGATCTCGATCGAGAAGGGCCACTTCGACCCCCGTCTCTCGCTGGCCTTCCGCATCAGCCGTCTGTTCGACGTGTCGATCGACAAGCTGTTTCGTCCGGACGCCGGCGACTGACCTGCCTCGGGTTCGTCCCGGCCGGCGCCGGTCCGGGGGCCTAGCAGTCGGGTGGTTCCCGGCTGCCCGGTCGTCGGGTGCCGGGTGGTGGGTCGAAGGTGAAGT
>JBKJON010000376.1:0-2654 GCA_046595715.1 Marmoricola sp. | reverse complement strand
ACGTTGATCTCGTAGGCCAGCTCGCCGGAGAAGGAGATCCGGCAGACCCGCGCCGGCACGCCGTTGGCCAGCGTGGTCTCCCGGAAGGTCATGAACCCGAACGCCTCGTTGGAGACGTCGAGGTCGGGGGCCACGGTGCCGACGACCTGGCGGGACTGCGGTCCGACCACGGCGATCGTCGTCCACTGCTCGGTGACCGAGGTGCAGGTCACGTCGAGCTCGGGCCACTCGGTCTGCAGCCACTCCTCGAGCCAGTCGAGCACCTTTGCGGCGCCGCCGGTGGTGGTGGTCATGAAGAACCGGTCCTCGGCCAGGCGCAGGGTCACGCCGTCGTCGAAGATCATCCCGTCGGCACTGCACATCACGCCGTACCTGGCCGATCCCACCGCCAGCTTCTTGAAGCCGTTGGTGTAGATCCGGTTGAGGAACTCACCGGCGTCGGTGCCGCGCACCTCGATCTTGCCGAGCGTGGAGGCATCCATCATCGCCACCCCGGTCCGAGCAGTCCGGCACTCCCGGGCGACTGCGGCGTCCATGTCCTCCCCGTCCTGCGGGAAGTACCACGGACGCTGCCACTGCCCGACGATCTCGAGCTCGGCGCCGTGCTCGACGTGCCACGGATGCACCGGGCTGGTCCGCTCCGGGTCGAAGAGGGCACCGCGCTCGCGTCCCGCCAGGACGGCGAAGGCGACCGGCGTGTACGGCGCCCGGAAGGTGGTTGTCCCCACGGCACCAGGGGTGGTCTCGCCGCCCAGCGCCGCAGCGATCACCCCGATCGCGTTGACGGCCGAGGTCTTGCCCTGGTCGTTGGCGGTGCTGATCGAGGTGTAGCGCTTGACGTGCTCGACGCTGCGCATGCCGGCCCCGGTCGCCCGCCAGACGTCCGCGACGGTCTGGTCGCGCTGCAGGTCGACGAAGTGCTCGTCCCAGTCACCGGGCTCCCCGGTCAGTCCCGGCACCAGCCACACCGGACGGATGCGGCCGAGGCCGCCGCCCTCCCCGCGTGGCGAGGTGGCGGCGGGGTCACCGGCAACGGTGCCTGCGGCCAGAGCGCCGTCCAGGTCGAAGCAACCGGCGGCCGCACCGACGATCTGCTGGTCGGGGACCGCGCCGTCGGGCACGAAGGCCGCCAGGTCGTCGTCCCACTTCAGCGTTCCCTGGCGCTGGCTGTGCAGGTGCACCGCCGGGCTCCACCCGCCGGAGACCGCGAGGAGGTCGCAGTCGTGCTGCTGCACGGGACCGGTCAGCAGCCCCTCCGCGTCAAGGGCACTGACCTGCACCGAGGTGACCCGCGGGTCACCGTCGGTGGCCACGATCACGCTGCCGGTCACCACGGAGGTGCCGCACGCCGCCGCCCGTTCGGAGAGCTCGGGACGGGCGTCGACCACGACCGGCACCTCGGCGCCTGCGCCGAGCAGGTCCTCGACGAGGTCGTAGGCGCTGTCATTGGTGGTCGCCACGACGACCCGCCGACCGGCGCGTACGGCATACCGGTTCAGGTAGCTGCGGACCGCACCGGCGAGCATGACACCGGGGCGGTCGTTGCCGGCGAAGACCAGCGGTCGTTCGTGCGCTCCCGTGGCCAGCACCACCCGGCCGGCCCGGATGTGCCACAGCCGCTGGCGCGACATCCCGGCCGGCACCACCTCCAGGTGGTCGGTGCGGTGCTCCACGGCCATCACGTAGTTGTCGTCGTAGCTGCCGAACGCCGTCGTGCGTGGCAGCACGACCACCTCCTCGGCCTCCTCAAGCTCGCGCCGCACCGAGGCCACCCAATCCAGGACGGGGGCGCCCTCGATCCGCTCCCGGCTCGCGGAGAGAAGCGATCCCCCGGGCTCGGGCTGGTCGTCGACCAGCACCACGCGCGCCCCCGTGCATGCGGCGGCGACGGCTGCAGCCAGGCCGGCCGGTCCGGCGCCGACCACCAGGACGTCGGTGTGCACGAAGACCTTGTCGTAGATCTCGGTGTCGGGCTCCGCGTCGAGGCGCCCGATCCCGGACAGGGTGCTCACGACCCGCCCATCGACCGCGGCCACCGTGGTCGCGGGAAGCATCGACTCCGAGCACGGGCCGTCGACCTGGAGCAAGGCGTTGGGCTCCTCGACCCCGGCGGCAACCAGACCGCGCGGGCGGTCGCGGTAGAGCGACGTACCGACCTCGACCCGCCCGTTGGCGAGCAGCGCCGAGGCGATGGTGTCGCCCGGGTGGGCGCTGATCGCCTGGCCGTCCACGACGACCCGGAGCTCGCGCTCGCGGTCGATGCAGCCGCCGGTCGCCAGGCGGTGGGACTGACTGCTCATCGGAGGTCTCCTGCCAGCTCAGTGGGGCGCGGGTCGGTGGGGCGGTAGACGGCCATCACGTCGTGGGTCGCGGTGTTGCGCAGGGCGTTGAACCAGCGTCGGCACCCGCCGGCGTGCATCCAGCGCTCGGCGAACGGGCCCATGGGGTTGGCACGGAAGAACAGGAACTGCGCCCACTCCTCGTCGGTCAGCGCCGCGGGCTCCTCGGGGTAGGCCACATGGGCCTCACCGCCGTAGTGGTACTCGGTCTCGTCGCGTGGCCCGCACCAGGGGCAGCTGAGCAGCATCATCGAAGGACTCCTCGTTCTCAGTGAGCCACGGCTGCGGCGCCGTGCTCGTCGATCAGGGCGCCGG
>JBKJON010000337.1:0-13205 GCA_046595715.1 Marmoricola sp. | reverse complement strand
CCACTACATGGACGAGGCCGAACAGCTCTGCGACCGGCTGGTCGTGATGGACAAGGGCCTGATCGTCGCCGAGGGATCGCCGACCGAGCTGATCCGCGCCCACTCCACCCGGGAGGTGGCCGAGCTGCGGTTCCGGATCGGTGAGCACGAGGCGGTCGCGCCCAGGCTCGAGGACCTCGCCGAGCGCCTCGAGGTGCTGCCCGACCGCATCCTGCTCTACACCCAAGACGGCGAGGAGGCCATCGCCAAGGTCCACGAGCGGGGTCTGGACCCGGTGATGTCGCTGGTGCGCCGATCCTCGCTGGAGGACGTCTTTCTGCGGCTCACCGGCCGGACGCTGGTCGACTGATGTCGGCGTCGGTCTCCGCGCGCACCGGCCCGTTCAACGGGGCCGGCCGGCTCGTCGACTACTGGGCCACGGTCTACCTCCGGACCTGGAAGGCGAGCATCGTCAGCTCGTTCCTGGTGCCGCTGCTCTACATCGTGGCTCTGGGGGTCCTGCTCGGCGGCTTCATCAAGGGTGACCCGAGCAAGCTCGAGGGGGCGACGTCCTACCTCGCGTTCGTGGCGCCCGGCATGGTGGCCGCCCAGGCGATGACGACGGTCTTCGGCGAGGTCACCTATCCCGTGATGGGCATGATCAAGTGGCAGCGCATCTACTACTCGATGATCGCCACCCCGCTCACTGTCGGCGACATCGTCTTCGCCCAGCTGGGCTTCGTGATGTTCCGGGTGGCGACGGTGAGCGCCGTCTTCCTCGCAGTGATGTCGCTGTTCGGGGTGTTCGCCTCGGTCTCCGGCGTGCTCGTGGCGTTCTTCGTGCAGCTGCTCATCGGGCTGGCCTTCGCGACCCCGGTCTTCGCCCTCTCCGCGGCCATCAAGGACGAGAGCGCCTTCTCGCTGGTCTTCCGGCTCGGGATGATCCCGCTCTTCCTGTTCTCGGGTGCGTTCTTCCCGATCACCAACCTCAGCGTGGTGATGGAGTGGTTCGCCCGGGTGACGCCGCTGTGGCACGGCGTCGACCTGACCCGGATGCTCGTCCTCGGCCGGCTCGACGTCTCGATGGCACTGGTGCACGTCGCCTACCTCGCAGCGCTGGCCGCCGCCGGCTGGTGGCTCACCGTGCGCAACCTGCAGAAGCGGCTGGTGGGCTGAGATGAGCGTCCTCAACCGCGCCATCGGGCAGCAGGTGGGCTCCCAGCTCGGGATGGGGGAGTCCACCGGGCTGCTGCTCCTGCGCAACTACATCGCCTACCGCGGCGCCTGGTGGATCTTCGTGAGCGGCTTCCTGGAGCCGGTCTTCTACCTGTTCTCGATCGGGGTCGGCGTCGGCCAGCTCGTCACCGGGTTCGAGTTCAACGGGCAGATGATCCCCTACGCCGAGTTCGTGGCTCCCGGGATGCTCGCCGCCTCCGCCATGAACGGCTCGGTGCTCGACTCGACGTTCAACTTCTTCTTCAAGCTGAAGTACAACAAGCTCTTCGACCAGATGCTGGCCACGCCGCTGACCACCACCGACGTGGCCCGTGGCGAGCTCTCCTGGTCGCTGCTGCGCGGCGGCGTCTACTCGCTGGCGTTCCTGCTGGTGATGGTGGCGATGGGGCTGGTGCACTCGTGGTGGGCCGTCCTGGCGGCTCCCGCGGCGCTGCTGATCGGGTTCGCCTTCGGCGGGGCGGCCATGGCGCTGACGACGTACATGCGCTCCTGGCAGGACTTCGACTACATCACCCTCGGCACCCTGCCGCTGTTCCTGTTCTCCGCCACCTTCTTCCCGATCACCGCCTTCCCGACCTGGCTGCAGTGGGTGCTCGAGCTCACCCCGCTGTACCGCGGCGTGGTCCTGGTGCGTGAGCTCACCACCGGGGCACTGACCTGGGGAGCCGGGTTCTCGGTGGTCTACCTGGTCGCCATGGGGCTCGGTGGACTCGTGCTGGTCGGCAGGCGCCTGGACAAGCTGTTGCTGACCTGATGGGCCTCGCCGACCGGGTCCGCTACTGGAACGCCACCGCGCAGGAGCGTGCAGAGACCCATCCAGCCGATCGGCACGTGGGCGCCGGCGGAGACCACCTGCTGCGGGCGGTGGACGTAGACGCCGACCCGGACACCGTCTACCGCTGGCTGTGCCAGATCGCGGTGGCGCCCTACAGCTACGACCTGATCGACAACCTCGGACGCCGCAGCCCGACCACCCTGACCCCCGGGGCCGAGGACGTCCGCCTCGGCCAACGGTTCCAGATCGGTCCGGTCGTCGAGATCGAGCCCGGCCGGCACATCACCGTCGCCACCTCTGGAAAGGCGGCCCGGCTCTTCGGGGACCTGGCCATCACCTGGGCGGTCGTCCCCGGTGTCACCACGCGGTCACGGATCCTGGGCTGCGTGGCGCTTGCTCCACCTCGGAACCTGTTTGACCGGGCGTGGCAGGCGTTCCTCGGAGCCGGTGACCTGATGATGATGCGGCGTCAGCTGCTCAACCTGAAGGAGCGGGCGGAGGCCGCGCAGCAGGAGTGAGGAGGTCCGCTGGCAGACTGCCACCCATGCCAGACCCTGCCACCCCCCAGCACCCTCGCGTCGCCGTCATCGGCGGCAGCGGTTTCTACGAGTTCCTCGACCACCCGACCCTCGTCACCGTGACGACGCCGTACGGCGACCCGTCGGCCCCCATCGCCGTCGGTGACGTCGGCGGCACCCCGGTGGCGTTCCTGCCGCGGCATGGGAAGGGCCACGAGTTCCCGCCGCACAGGATCAACTATCGCGCGAACATGTGGGCCTTGCGCAGCCTCGGCGTCCATCAGGTGCTCGCCCCCTGCGCCGTCGGCGGGCTGCAGCCGGAGACCCAGCCCGGGACCCTCGTCGTGCCGGACCAGCTGGTCGACCGCACCACGACCCGCATCCAGACCTACATCGACACCGGCGCGGCACACGCGCCGTTCGCGGACCCCTACTGCCCCGACCTCCGCGCCGCGCTCGTCGGAGCAGCCGGGGAGGGCGTCATCGAGGAGGGCACGATGGTGGTGATCGAGGGTCCGCGGTTCTCGACGAGGGCCGAGTCGCAGAGCTATGCGAAGGCCGGCTGGACCGTGGTCAACATGACCGGTCATCCCGAGGCCGTGCTCGCCCGCGAGCTCGGCGTCTGCTACGCCACGATCGCCCTGGTCACCGATATGGACGCCGGCGTGAGCGCCGAGGAGTCCGTCGACCAGGCCATGGTCTTCGCCCTGTTCGAGAAGCACATCGGTCGGCTCAAGGAGCTGCTCGGCGAGGTGGTGGCCGGGCTGCCGGAGACCTCGGACTGCGGCTGTGCCGACTGGCTCGACGACGTCACGCTCCCCTTCGAGCTTCCCGGGCCGACTCCGTGAAGGTCCTGCTGACCGGGTCGAGCGGGTTCATCGGCGCCCAGATCGACGAGCAGCTGATCGCCCGGGGCGACGAGGTGGTGCGCGTCGACGCGCTGATCCCCGAGGCGCACGGCGTCGACGTCGCCGTCCCCGACGGGGTGCACCGGCTCGACGTCCGGAACGCGACCGAGTGGGCCGACCTCCTGGACGGAGTCGACGTCGTGTGCCACCAGGCGGCCATGGTCGGGGCCGGGGTCACGGTCGCCGACCTCCCCTCGTACGCCGGGCACAACGACCTCGGCACCGCCGTGCTGCTCGCCGCCATGCACACCCGTGGCGTGGACGCGCTCGTGCTGGCCAGCTCGATGGTGGTGTACGGCGAGGGCCGCTACGCCTGCGCGGAGCACGGTGAGCAGCAACCACCCGCCCGCAGCCGGGACGCGCTCGAGGGCGGCGACTTCGAGAACCACTGCGTCCACTGCGGACGCACGCTGGCCTGGGAGCTGGTGCCCGAGGACGCCCGGCTGGACCCGCGGAGCAGCTATGCGGCGAGCAAGCTGGCCCAGGAGCACTACACCCTGGCCTGGGTGCGGCAGGCACGTGCGAGGGCGATCGGGCTCCGGTACCACAACGTCTACGGTCCCGGCATGCCTCGCGACACCCCCTACTCGGGGGTGGCAGCGATCTTCCGCTCCTCGCTGGAGGCCGGTCGGGCGCCGCGCGTGTTCGAGGACGGCGGCCAGATGCGCGACTTCGTGCACGTGCACGACGTCGCCCGGGCCAACGTGCTCTCCATCGACTCCGTCACCGAGCGGCCCGCCGAGTCCTGGGCGACCTACAACGTCTGCTCGGGAACTCCGGTCCCGATCATCCGTGTCGCCGAGCTCCTCGCCGAGGCCTCCGGTGGCCCGCAGCCCCAGGTGACCGGGGACTACCGGCCGGGCGACGTGCGCCACGTCGTCGCCTCACCGGAGCTCGCCACCACCGAGCTGGGCTTCACCGCGGCGATCACGCCCGAGGAGGGCGTCGCGGAGTTCGCCACGGCTCCGCTGCGCCCCTCGGTCAGCTGAGCGAACCGGGGCGGCGCTCACCAGCCGGTGAAGAGCAGGTGCTGCACCACCAGTGCCGTGACGACCTGGAGACCCAGCCCGACCCGCCGCCACCGTTCAGGCAGGAGCGCGCAGGAGATCAGCAGCCACGGCACGAACGGCAGCCAGATCCGCTCGACCTCCGCCTTGCTCATCTGCGAGAGGTCGGCCGCGAGGACCATGGCCACGGTGGCGAGCACGAGCCACTTCGCCACCCTCACGGCATCGGGTCCGACCTCCAGGTCGCGTGCTCGCCGACCCAGCATGGCCAGGCCGGCGCCGAGCAGCGGGCCGGCGCTGAAGACGAGGGCGGCGATGTTGCCCCACATCCAATACTCCTTGGGCCGGTTCCTGGCCACCCCGGCCCAGTAGCGGTCGTGCAGCGCCGCAAGCGCCTCGAGGTAGTTGAACCCGAGGGCGGCGTAGGTCAGCACCACGGCCAGGGCCCCGACCACGGCCCAGGGCAGCGGGCGCCAGTTGCGCGCCACGACCAGCACCGCCAGGGCGATCAGGCCGAGGAGGGGGAGGCCGTAGGAGAGCATCACGGCATACCCCAGCAGCAGGCCGGCCACGAGGGCCCAGGCCCGACTGTGTCGGACCGCGGCGGCGGCGAGGGCGGCCAGGCCCCAGGCAGCGACCGCGGCGAACATCGCGTCGGCACTGACCGCCTGCCAGATCGCGGCCGGTCCGAAGACCAGGAAGGGCGCAGCCCGACGGGCCACGACCTCGGCACCGAGCAGGCGCAGGGTGACCATCACGGCCACCGCGGTCGTGGCGGCGACCAGCGTCACCACGATGCCCGCCTGGAGGCCACCGCTGAGGCCGACTCGGTCCAGCAGCACGAAGAAGCTCAGGGCACCCGGTGGGTGTCCCGCGATGTGCACCGGCCAGTTGGCGTTCGGGATGTTGTCCGGCAGGCCGTCGTAGGAAATCCGGGAGACGTACTCCCGCAGCGTGGCCGGGAGGTCGGTCGTGACCCGGGCGGTCCGGAGGTACTCGTACTCGTCGCCCAGGATCGTGCCGATGCCCTTCTCCGCACCGTCGACGAGCGCCAGGCTGAACAGCCACGCGACCCCTCCGGCGTACGCCGCCAGCAGCAGTCCGCGCCACGGCAACCGCTGGGCCAGGCCGATCGAGAACCAGAAAGCCAGCGCTCCGAGGAGCAGGGAGGACAACGTCCCCACTCCGACCCGGGGGTCCCACTCCGCGTGCAACGGTGGAAAGTACCGGACGTGGACGTCCCAACCCGTGATGGCCGGCAGCGCCATGGCCAATCCGGCGAGCCCCAGGGCTACGAATACCCCTACAAGAGGTGCCACGTGAGGCCTACCGGGAATGCTCATGGGCCCCAAGAGTAGGAGTTCGCATGAGTTTCCCAAGCGAGGCGCCCCCCCAGCAGCCCCAGGGCTCCTACGGTGAAGCCATGACGACGACCGCAGCGACCTGCGACGTGGTGATCCCCTGCCGCGACGAGGCACCGGCGTTGCCGGACCTGCTCGCCCGGATTCCCGAGGGCTTCCACGCCATCGTCGTCGACAACGGCTCGCGTGACGACACCGCCGCGGTCGCCCGGCGCCTCGGCGCCACGGTGGTCGTCGAGCCCCGGCCGGGCTACGGCGCCGCCGTGCACGCCGGCCTCGAGGCCGCCACCGCAGACTTCGTCGCCGTGATGGACGGCGACGGCTCCATGGACCCCGCGGAGCTGGTCGCCCTGCTCGAGGACGTCAGCGCCGGCCGTGCCGACATGGCCGTGGGCCGTCGTCGTCCCAGCGCCCGCGGGGTGTGGCCCTGGCACGCCCGGGCCGGCAACGCGGTCGTGCTCTGGTGGCTGCGCCGCCGCATCGGCATGCCCCTCCACGACATCGCCCCGATGCGGGTCGCCCGCCGTGACGGTCTGCTCGACCTTGCCGTCGAGGACCGCCGTTTCGGCTACCCCGTCGAGCTCCTGCAACGGGCGACGGCTGCCGACTGGCGCTTCGTCGAGCGCGACATCAGCTACTACCCGCGGGCTGCCGGGACGAAGTCCAAGGTCTCCGGCTCCGTCATCGGCACCGTCCGTGCCGCCCGTGACTTCGCGCGGGTGCTCCGATGAGGCCGTCCGTCGCCCTCGTCGTCGCCAAGTCGCCGGTGGCTGGGAAGGTCAAGACCCGGCTCGGCCGCGAGATCGGCATGGAGCGCGCGGCCGACCTTGCCGCTGCGGCCCTGCTCGACACCGTCGCGGCGTGTCGGGCCGCGTTCGGCCCCGCACGCTGCCACCTCGCCCTGGACGGCGTCCTGGCCCACGGACAGCGTGGCGAGGAGCTGCTCGAGGCCACCCTCGACTGGACCGTCCACCCGCAGCGCGGGGAGAGCTTCGCTGAGCGCCTCCTGCACGCCCACGAGGACTCCGCCGCCTTCTCCGGCGCCCCGGTGGTGCAGGTCGGCATGGACACCCCGCAGCTGACGGTCGACCACCTGGTCCAGGCCGGTTCCCTCCTCACCAGCCCCGGCACCGCTGTCCTGGGCCCCGCCGAGGACGGCGGCTGGTGGCTCCTCGGAGTCGGGGGACCCCACCTGCTGCGCTACCTGCACGAGGTGCCGATGTCGACGTCGGAGACCGGTGAGCAGACCCGCGAGGCACTGGTCCGCGCCGGCGCGCAGGTGATCGACATCGTGACGATGCGCGACGTCGACGAGGTCGTCGACGCGGAGCACGTCGCGGCCTCGGCGCCCCACACGCGCTTCGCCAGGAGCTGGCTGTGAGCACGGCCGAGTCGGTCGAGGAGTCGGTGCTCTACCCGGTGGCGGACCTTGGGCCGCTGGACCTCGACGAGCAGCACCACTCCTTCAGCGAGGTCTTCAGCGACGCCCTGCGCGGCATCCCGTGCACCGTCCACGGCATCACCCCCGAGCATCAGGTCGTGCCGGTGCACGACTGGCTCCGTCCCGCGAGCCGGCCCGACCGGCTGCTGCTGGACCACTGCCGTGGGGCGACCCTCGACATCGGCTGCGGCCCGGGTCGGATGTGCGCCCACCTCGCCCTGCGAGGGCACTACGTGTTGGGTGTCGACATCGTGCAGGAGGCGGTCGAGCAGTCACGCCGACGAGGCGTCCCCGCCCTGCGGCGCAACATCTTCGAGCCGATGCCGGGGGAGGGCGACTGGGACACCGTGCTGCTCGCCGACGGCAACATCGGCATCGGCGGTGCGCCGCTCGCCCTGCTCCGCCGGGCCGTCGAGCTCCTCGACGGCAGCGGCAGGGTGGTCTGCGACCTCGCCGATCCTGGCACCGGCCTGCGGGTCCACGCGGCTCGGCTGGTCACGCACCACCGTAGGACCGCCACGTTCCCGTGGGCCGAGGTCGGCCCCGACGCGATCGAGTCCCTGGCCGACGACGCCGGCCTCGACGTGGAGCGCGTGGACGAGCGGCACGGCCGCTGGTTCGCGGTGCTGACCCGATGAAGCGCCCACCGGTCCCCACGGAGGCGATGTTCACCTCGTCCCTGAGGGACGAGCGGCTCACCGCCCGCATCGGCACCTGGCTCGGGCTCGCCTTCGGTCTGTGCTTCGCCACGGGCCTGATCAGCCACTGGTACTACCTCAACGACGCCCCCTTCTTTCCACCGGTCCGACCGGTATGGGGCTACCGCGTCACCCAGGGCCTGCACATCCTGTCCGGCATCGCTGCCATCCCGCTGCTGCTGGTCAAGCTCTGGAGCGTCTATCCCAAGCTCTTCGGCGAGGTGCCCGTAGGCAAGCTGCGCCCGCTGCTGATCAACCTCGCGGAGAAGGCCTCGATCGCCGTCCTCGTCGCGGCCTCGATCTTCCAGCTGACGGTCGGGCTGGCCAACCAGGCGCAGTGGTACCCGTGGTCGTTCTCCTTCCGCTCCACGCACTACGCGGTCGCCTGGATCGCCATCGGCGCCTTGGTCGTGCACATCGCGGTCAAGCTGCCGATCATCCGGGGGGCGTACGCCGCTCCGCTGCCCGAGCCCCCGGACGAGAACGCCTCCGGGCTACGGCTGGAGCCACGTGTCGAGACCGACGGTTCCGAGGTCTCCAACCCCCTGCACGGCGTGGAGGCGCAGACCGTCCACGCCCGTTCGGGCCACGGACCCAGCCGTCGCACCATCCTGCGCACCGCGCTCCTCGCCTCGGGGGTGGCGGTGGTCGCGGCCGCCGGGAACACGGTGCCGTTCCTGCGCAAGATCTCGGTGTTCGCCGTACGCACCGGCGAAGGTCCTCAGGGCGTGCCCGTCAACCGGTCCGCGCAGGCTGCGGGCGTGGTCTCCTCGGTGACCGGCCCGGCCTTCCGGGTCACGCTGGCCCACGGCGACCGTGAGGTGGAGCTCAGCCGCGACCAGCTGGCTGCCATGACCCAGCGCACCCACGAGCTCCCCATCGCCTGCGTGGAGGGGTGGAGCGCCTCGGCCAGCTGGACCGGGGTGCGCTTCTCCGAGCTGCTCGACCTCGTCGACGCCCCGAAGGACGCGAGCCTCCGGATCCGTTCGCTCCAGCAGCGGGGCGCCTTCGGCGTGACCCAGATACCCGCTTCGTTCGCCCGGGACCCGCTCACCCTGCTCGCACTCAAGGTCAACGGCGAGGACCTCTCGATGGACCACGGCTTCCCGTGCCGGCTGATCGCACCCAACCGGCCCGGTGTGCTCCAGACGAAGTGGGTCACCCGGATCGAGGTGGTGGCATGAGGACCCGGCTGCTGCTGGGCGTCGTGGGCGTCGCGATGGGCGCCTTCGGGGGCCTCCGCTTCCTTCAGCTCGACTTCCCCGACATCGTCAACGCCGTGCTGTGGCTGGCCGGTGGAGTGGTGCTCCACGACGCGATCCTGGCCCCGCTGACGATCGCGCTCACGGTGCTGCTCACCCGGGTGGTCCCCGCGAGCGCCCGCACGCGCGTCACGGTCGGTCTCGTGGTGCTCGTGACGGTCACGATCACTGCTGTCCCGGTGCTCGGCCGGTTCGGGGAGAGGCCTGACAACGCCACGATCCTCGACCGCAACTACACGGTGGGCTGGCTGGTGTTCGCCGTCCTGGTGCTCGTCGGCACCCTGGTGACCGGCCCGCTCGCCCGGAGGCTCCGCCCCGACCGGGAGAAGTCGGTCAGCTCGTCAGCAGGTTGAGGAGCAGCCCGATCGCACCCAGGACGATGCCGCTCGCGGAGAGCAGGACCGGGGTGCGTGAGGCAGGGCCGTCGCGCGACCGACCCGGGAGCAGCGCCAGGATGGCTGCGACGACGCTGAGGAACCCGGCGACCGAGCCCATGATGATCGCGATGTCGGGACCGGCGGCCCCAGGCTCGGAGTCGCCACCGACGGTGAAGCAGATCGCGGAGGCCAGGGCAGCCACCACCATGGCCGGCCACGGGAGTCGGCTGCTGGAGCGCACGAAGTGGGCCGCGGCGGCGAGAAGGGCCACTGCGATCAGCACGAGCACGGCGCCCGTCACCGACACCATCTCGTTCCCTCCTCGCCGAGAACCTGCCTTCGGACGGCGAGCCTACGGGCACCACGATCGCGCGCTACTCCGTCCCGCGGTCCACGGCGTGGGCCGACCGGCTCGCGTCTGTCGGGGAGCTGTGGGCACAATCTCCTGCGTGAGCATCGAGCCGGACACCAAGGACTGGACGTGGGTCGTCGACCGACCCTGCCGCGACTGCGGGTTCGACCCGGCCGACGTCGAGCCCGGAGGACTGGTCGACCTGCTGCACGAGAACACGCGCGGCTGGTACGACAAGCTGGCCGACGCTGACTTCGCCGTACGCCCCGCGCCGCACGTGTGGTCCCGCCTGGAGTACGCCTGCCACGTGCGTGACGTGCACCGGCTCTTCGCCGAGCGCGTGCGGTTGATGCTCGACCAGGACGATCCGACCTTCGCCAGCTGGGACCAGGACGCGACGGCGCGGGAGGAGGCCTACGGCGAGCAGGACCCCGGCACGGTCGGTGCCGAGCTCGTGGAGCGGGCTGCGGAGGCGGCAGCGGTCTACTCCTCGGTCGAGGGTGCGCAGTGGCAGCGGACAGGCCGCCGGAGCAACGGCTCGGCGTTCACGGTGGCCTCCATCGGGCGATACCACCTGCACGACGTCGTCCACCATCTGTGGGACATCGAGATCACGCCGTCCGACACGGTGCCCGAGGCATGAGGCACACCGAGTTCTGGGTCCGGATGGAGCAGGCGCTCCACCCGGCGTACGCCCGGTCCTGGGCCGAGCAGCACGTCCTCGGCGACCTCGGCGAGCGCACCGTCGTGGAGGCGCTCGAGGCGGGGGAGGCACCGAAGAACGTGTGGCGTGCCGTCTGGGCCGAGCTGGGCCTCCCGGCCCACGAGCGCTGACCGGCACCGGCTGTACGCCTGCCCGTCACGCAAACGTGACGTCTCGAGGGTGCCACGGAGCCGGGTGCCGTACTAGCCTGCCGGGGTCCGACTCGGAGGATCTGGAGCTCTCATGCACACGAACAAGCGACGCCTGACCGGCGCCCTCGCGGCTTCGGCCTGCGCACTCGTCCTGGTCACCACCACCACGACCGCGACCGCCACGACCGACAGCTCCCAGCGCGCCGGCACCGGCACGTCCAAGCACCACAAGAAGCACCACGAGCACAGTCGGCTGATGCCCATCCAGCTGTTGTCCTTCAACGACTTCCACGGCAACCTCCAACCACCCTCGGGCTCCTCCGGGCGCAACGTGGTCGACCACCGGATCGACCCCGAGACCGGGTTGCCGGTCGACGTGACCGGCAACGCCGGCGGCGCCGCCTACCTCGCGACCCACCTCAAGCAGGCACGCAAGGGCCACCGCAACAGCCTCACCGTGGCCGCGGGGGACCTGATCGGGGCCTCCCCGCTGCTCTCGGCCGCCTTCCACGACGAGCCGACGATCGAGTCGATGAACAAGCTCGGCCTCGACGTCACGGCGGTGGGCAACCACGAGTTCGACGAGGGCTACAAGGAGCTCCAGCGCATGGCCCACGGCGGCTGCATCGCCGACGGCGCGGGCGCCGAGAACCAGAACTCCTGCGCCGACCACCCGTTCCGGGGAGCGAAGTTCGACTACCTCGCCGCCAACGTGAAGTACGCCGGGACCAACCAGTCGATCCTGCCGTCGTACTCCATCGAGAAGGTGCACGGCGCGAAGATCGGCTTCATCGGCATGACCCTGAAGGACACCCCCAGCATCGTCACCGCCAGCGGTGTCGCCGGCCTCGAGTTCACCGACGAGGTGCAGACGGCCAACGCACTAGTGCCCGTGCTCCGACGCAAGGGCGTGAACGCCATCGTCGTCCTGATCCACCAGGGCGGTGTCCCCGACAAGCAGCAGTGGAAGGACCCGGCCACGGGGACGTCGTACGCCGTGAACCCGACCTACGACTACACCTGCGGCGGCGGGGGCAGCCTCATCCCGGCCAGCTCGCCGATCCTGCCGATCGCGGCCAACCTCGACCCGGCCATCGACATGGTCGTCTCGGGGCACACGCACCAGCCCTACGTCTGCGACGTCAAGGACCCCGCCGGGCGCTCGCGCCTGCTCACCTCGGCGTCGTCCTTCGGCCGGCTGTTCACCGAGACGAACCTGACCTACGACAAGCGCACCCGCGACATCGTGCGCAGCTCGGTCAAGGGCTCGAACGTGCAGGTGACCCGCACCGTCTCCGCCGACCCGGCGCAGACCGCGCTGATCAGGCTCTACAAGAAGCTCGTCAAGCCGATCGCGCGCAAGGTCGTCGGGCGGGTCGCCACCGACGTCACGCGCGAGCCCAACACGTCGGGGGAGACCCCGCTCGGGGACCTGATCGCCGACGCGCAGCTCGCCGACCCGTCGGTCGTCACCGGCGGTCAGACCCCTGTGATCGCCTTCATGAACCCCGGCGGGATCCGCGCGGACCTCACCTACTCCAGCTCGCCGTACGCCGAGGCTCCCGGTGACATCACCTACGAGGAGGCGTTCACGGTCCAGCCGTTCAACAACTACCTCGTCTCGATGAGCCTCACCGGCCAGCAGGTCTACGACGTGCTCACCCAGCAGGTCACCGGCCCCAACGCCGCTTCGGCCAAGGTGCTGCAGGTCTCGGACGGGTTCAGCTACCGGCTGGGGGCCACCGGTCCGGTGGAGGGCAGCGTGACGCTGAACGGCACGCCCATCGACAAGGGGGCCTCCTACCGGATCGTCACCAACAACTTCCTCTCCGACGGTGGCGACAGCTTTCCGGCCTTCAAGGACGGGACGGCGAAGTACTTCGGCGGCCTCGACATCGACGCCTTCGCCGCCTACCTGACCACCGCCTCGCCGTACACCCCCGGACCCCTGGACCGCATCACCCCGTAGGACCCGCACCACCCACTCTGGACCACGGGCGTGTCGGGTTGGATCGAACACCTGTTCGTACTACGGTTCTGTCCACAGGCAGGGGTCGACACCGGGTTCTCCACATGTGGAGGACGCAGCCGAGCAGGTTGTCAGTGGTGGCTCCTAACGTCTGGCAGGACAACGCACACGAGACGTGAGGGACACACACCATGGCATCTGCCGAGAACAACCGGGACAAGGCGCTGGACGTAGCGCTCGCCAACATCGACAAGCAGTTCGGCAAGGGCTCGGTGATGCGTCTCGGTGACGAGGTCCGCGTCCCGCTCGAGGTCATCCCGACCGGTGCCATCTCGCTCGACATCGCGCTGGGCCTCGGTGGCCTGCCGCGCGGTCGTGTCGTGGAGATCTACGGTCCGGAGTCCTCGGGCAAGACGACGGTCGCGCTGCACGCCGTGGCCAACGCCCAGGCTGCCGGTGGCATCGTC
>JBKJON010000304.1:0-7076 GCA_046595715.1 Marmoricola sp. | reverse complement strand
CTCGACGGGACCGTCTACTCCATCGTGCAAGTCGACAACACGGTCGTAGTCGGTGGGAGCTTCACCCAGGTGCGGGCCTCGAGCGGCGGTGCGACCCTGACCCGCAACCGCGTCTTCGCCTTCGACGCCACGACCGGAGCGATCAGCACCACCTTCGTACCGAACCCGAACGGGACCGTCTACAAGGTCCAGGCAGCGACGGACGGCACCTCGGTGTACGTGGGCGGAAACTTCACCACCGCCTTCGGGCAGAGCCGGAAGAACCTCTTCATGGCCGACGTCGCGAGCGGCGCCCGCATCCCCGGTTTCAACGCGCCTCACCTGACCGGGGCCGTGCGTGACCTCGAGGTCGCCGGAAACCGGCTCTTCGTGTCGGGCAAGTTCACCCACATCGGCGGCGTCGCCCAGAAGGCACTCGGTTCCCTCAACGCCACCACCGGTGCCTACGACAGCTACTTCAGACTCGTACTGGCCGGGTTGCACCGCACGGGCTACTCCTACGACGTGACCGACGTGCTGCAGATGTCGAGCAACCCCGCCAACACCCAGCTCACGGCGGTCGGGAACTTCACTAGCGTGAATGGCTCCCCACGCTCCCAGATCGCCGCGTTCGACATCTCCGGAGTCGGCTCGGCCACCCTCGCGAACTGGAGCACCAACCTCTTCACGTCCTCGTGCTCATCGAAGTTCGACACATACATGACCGATGTGGAGTACTCCCCGAACGGTGAGTTCTTCGTGGTCTCGACAACCGGCGCCTACGGCGGCACCTCGGGAAGCAACGCCGGGACCAGCGGTTGCGACGTCGTCTCCCGCTTCGAGAGTGGCACCACGGGCAGCGCGGTCCCGCCCTCATGGACCGCGTACACGGGGGGCGACACCACGTGGACCGTGGAGGTCACCGACCGGGTGGTGTACGCCGGTGGGCACCAGCGGTGGCAGAACAACCCTGGTGCCGGCGACTCCGTGGGCCCCGGCGCGGTGGAGCGCACCGGCATCGCGGCGCTCAACACGGTCAACGGGATGGCCTACTCCTGGAACCCGACCCGCACCCGCGGCGTCGGCATCCAGGACATGCTCGCCACCAGCCAGGGACTCTGGGTCGGCTCCGACACGGAGCGGATCGGCGCCTATGAGTACCACGCACGTATCGCCATGCTGCCGCTCGCCAGTGGCAAGTCGCTGCCCGTGATGAGCAACGCGGGTCTCCCCACGACCGTCTACTCGGTCGGCACCGCCGGCGCTCAGTTGACGCGTCGCAGCTTCAACGGCACCAGTGCCTCGACCCCGACCAACGCCACGAACGGCTCCGTGTCGTGGGGCAGCACCGTGGGGGCCTTCATGTCCAACGGCACGCTCTACACCGCCGCGAGCGACGGGACACTGACGCGGCGTCCCTTCGACGGCACCAGCTACGGGGCTGTGAGCACCGTCGACGCCGCCGACCGGTTGTCCTTCCAGCAGACCTGGCACCAAACGGACGTGCCCTCGATGACCAGCCTGTTTCTCTACGACGGCCGCCTCTACTGGACCCGCTCGGGCCAGACCACGCTCTACTCGCGCGGTTTCGAGCCGGAGAGCGACATCGTCGGCCAGCAGCGCTACACGAGCTCGGCGGTCTCCGGCATCAACTACTCCACCGTGCGCGGGGCCTTCGTCGCCAACGACAAGTACTACTACTCCAACACTTCGGGGCAGCTCCTGCGCGCCGACTGGTCCGGCCGGGCACCGATCGGCGGCACCTCCGTCCAGATCTCCGGACCCGGCATCGACTCGCAGAGCTGGAGCTCGCGGTCGCTGTTCGCGCTCGGAGACTCCGCCGCGCCGCCCGTGAACCAGCCGCCTCTCGCAACGGCCAGCATCACCTGCATCCGCCTCAACTGCAGCTTCGACGCCACCGCCTCCACCGACGCGGACGGCACGATCACCAGCTACGGCTGGGACTTCGACGACCAGGGCCAGACCGGCACCGGCCCGACGACCATGCACACCTACCCCACCTCCGGACCACGCACGGTCACCGTCACCGTGACCGACGACGATGGCGGCACCGGCTCGACCACCCGTCAGATCAACCCCAACGACAAAGTCGAACCGCTTAGGTTCGTCGGCGCCGGCAGCACGGTGGGCAACCGGAAGAGCCACGGGGTGACGATTCCAGATCCGGTCGAGGCGGGGGACGCCCTGATCCTGTTCTTCTCTGCCAACACCACCAACCCGACCTACACCGGACCGGCCGGATGGACCGAGATCGGCAGCACGAGCGGCGGTGGCACGTCGGGGCGGGCCTACTCCCGGGTGGCGACCGCGGCCGACGCGGCCCAGGGTGAAATCGTGCGGGTGACATCGTCGTCGTACGCCAAGTCCCAGATCGTCGTCGCGGCGTACCGGGGCACCGACGCGACCTCCCCGGTGGCCGTCTCGGCCTCGGGCCAGGACGCCGGAGGGACGAACCACACCTCGCCCGCCGTGACCGCTCCTGCGGGAAGCAGCTGGCTGGTGACCTACTGGGCCGACGAGTCGGCAGGGACGAGCGGTTGGACGGTTCCGGGTAGCCAGATGTTGCGCATCACCCAGTCCCACTCCGGGTCGGGCCACATGTCGGGGGTGGTGGCGGACAGCAACAGCACTGTCACCGGCAGCACCGGAGGGCTGACGTCGATCGCCAACTCAGCCTCGAGCCGCGGTGTGAGCTTCAGCGTCGTCCTGCAGTGAAGGTGGTGCAGCACGGTTCGTGCCCGCCCATCGGGCACCATGGAGGCATGACCCGAACCTCCGTCAGGGGCCCCGCGTGAGCGAGCTCCCCCGCAAGGCAGTCGCTCGCACGGCCAAGCTCGCTGCGCTACCACTCGGGTACGCCGGCCGCACGGCCTGGGGCCTGGGCAGGCGCCTGGGAGGCGCCCCCGCCGACGCCGTGCTCGCCGAGGTGCAGCAGCGCACCGCCGAGCAGCTCTTCCGCACCCTGGGTGACCTCAAGGGCGGCGCCATGAAGTTCGGCCAAGCCATGTCGATCTTCGAGGCCGCGCTCCCCGACGAGCTGGCTGCGCCGTACCGCGAACAGCTGACGAAGCTGCAGGACTCCGCCCCACCGATGCCCACCATCACCGTGCGCGAGATCCTCGCCCGCGAGCTCGGCGCCGACTGGAAGGACCATCTCGTCGAGCTGGACCCGGTGCCGGCGGCGGCCGCCTCGATCGGCCAGGTCCACCGGGGCAGGTGGGCCGACGGTCGCGAGGTGGCGGTCAAGGTCCAGTACCCCGGCTCCGCCGAGGCACTGACCTCCGACCTGCGCCAGCTCGCACGCGTGGCTCGAGGACTGGGCCCGCTGGTGCCCGGGATGGACATCAAGCCGCTGATCGCCGAGCTGCAGGCACGCGCGGTCGAGGAGCTCGACTACGAGCTCGAGGCCGCCGCCCAGCGGGCGTTCGCCGAGGAGTTCCGTGATGACCCCGACATCGTCGTGCCCGACGTCGTCGCCTCCGCAGGGACCGTGCTCGTCACCGAGTGGATGGAGAGCGCCGACTCGCTGGCGCAGGTCATCCGCGAGGGGACCCAGGAGGAGCGGGACCACTACGGCTACCGGTTCCTGCGCTTCATGTTCGAGGCGCCCGGTCGCACGGGCATGCTGCACGCGGACCCGCACCCCGGCAACTTCCGGCTGCTCCCCCAGTCGGACGGCCGGCCCGGCAAGCTCGGCGTGCTCGACTACGGCGCGGTGGCCCGGCTGCCCGGACAGCAGCTGCCCCGCTCACTGGGAGCGCTGATCCGGATCGCCACCATGGAGGACTACGAGCAGCTGGTGACGGCGTTGCGCGACGAGGGCTTCATCCGTGAGCGCGTGCGGATCGACGCCGACCAGCTGCGCGCCTACCTCGGCCCCTTCATCGAGCCCGCCAGCGTGGAGGAGTTCCACTTCACCCGCGCCTGGATGCAGTCCGAGTTCCGCCGGGTCCAGGACCCGCGCGGCGACGCCTACCCGGTGATGCTCAAGCTCAACCTGCCCCCGGCGTACCTGCTCATCCAGCGGACCTTCGCCGGCGGCATCGGCGTGCTCAGCCAGCTCGAGGCCAGGGTCCCGTTCCGCCAGGTGCTCCGGGACTCCCTGCCCGGGTTCGCCGACTGACTACCACCACTCGGAGTCGAGCTTGCTCTCCATGGCGCGCAGATGGGTCCGGGAGCACTCGTCGCAGAACCACCGCGTCGCGCCTCGCTCGACCGAGGAGGTCCAGGAGAGGGGCGGGGTGTCCGACTCGACGACGGTCCCGCAGAAGGAACAGGTGACCATCCGGCCACGATAGGCCCCGGACACGCCTGAGCCCCGGGAACGACTGCGTTCCCGGGGCTCAGGACCTGGTGGCGGTCGAGCGTCGCTGCCCCTGTCGAGGCCTTGCGTCTAGAGGACGCGGGCGACGGCGAGTCGCGCCAGTGCGGCTGCCCGTTCGGCTCTGCGGGAGACCCGCTCGGCCTTCTGGGACAGGCGCACCGCCCTGCGCTGCAACCGGCGTGCGGCTGAGGCCTGGCTGGCGCGACGACTCTGCTCGGCCTCGGCCCGGAACGCGCCATGGTTGGCGCGGGCCAGGTCGATGGAGGTGAAGCTCATCGTTGTACTCCGTTCTGGGAGGGGTGCTGGTCATGGATGTCGGCTCCCCTAGGCGGCCGTGACGACCGCGTTCGGGGCTGGTACTGCGGTGGCGTCCTTGCGGGGCCGACCACGGGGACGCTTGCGGGGTATCACCACTCCGGAGAGGAACAGCTCACCGCCCCAGACACCCCACGGCTCGCGCCGTTCGAGGGCGCCGGCCAGGCACTCGGCCCGGACCGGGCACGCCTGGCACATCGCCTTGGCGAGCTCCACGTCGCTGGGTGTCTCAGCGAAGTACAGCTCTGGGTTCTCGCTCCGACACGGCAGGTTGGCCTCTTCGATGTCCTCCTGGTGGACAGCGTTGATGCGCATCCGTGTCACCTCCTCGTGATCTGTGTGCTGGTCGTCTTCAAGTGGGTGTGTGGGGAAACACAAAGGCCGCGGATCCCTGTCGGGTTCCGCGGCCTGGAGGCTGCTGACGCATGAGCTGGCACAGCTCAGGTGATCAGAGGACTCCAAGGGCGGTGACCCGTGGCCATGCCGGCGTCGCCAGCGGCCAGGAAGGTGACCTGGGTGTGGTTGTCCACGCGGCGGAAGCCGTTCTGCGGGCAGACTCCGGCCACGGAACCATCGAGGTTGGGCGCGACGAAGGCCGACCGCAGAGCAGTCGGGATGAGCTTGTTGTAGAGCTTCATGTCGCACCTCCTTCGCGTCTGGCCGGGGCCCTGATGGCCCAAGATCTTGTGACTAGCAAGGTACGCCGAGCCAGATCGGGGGCGCAAATGATTTTCTCGCTCTTTTCCAGGTCGTGATCCGGGTGCCCGGAATCAGGCCCCCGGACGCCTCAGCTGATCAGGGCGAGCAGCTCGTCGGCGTACTTGTCGAGCTTGGTCTTGCCGATCCCGTTGATCGACTGGAGGCCCTTGCGGTCGGTGGGCCTGACCTCGGCCAGGGCCTCGAGGGTGGCGTCGGAGAAGACCACGAAGGCCGGGACGCTCTGGGCCTCGGCCTGCTCCTTGCGCCAGGATCGCAGCAGCTCGAAGAGCTCCTCGTCGTAGGGCACCGGGCAGTCCTCGCAGTAGCCGCGGTTGCGCTCCCGGGAGCTGGCCAGGGGTCTCTGGCACTGCTTGCAGGCCGCAGCCTTCTTGCTGTGACGCTTGGCCCCGCACGCCGGACCGCTGCCCTCGGCCCGGTCGGTGGCCGACTCGGGTCGCAGCCCGGCGAAGAACCGGGACGGCTTGCGGCGGGCCTGTCCCCCCGGGTTGCGTGCCAGCGACCACGAGATCCACAGATGCAGCCGGGCGCGGGTGACCCCGACGTAGAGCAGGCGGCGCTCCTCCTCGACCGCGGCCGAAGTGTCGGCGTAGATGATCGGCATCGACCCCTCCTGCATCCCGCACAGGAAGACTGCGTCCCACTCGAGACCCTTGGCCGCGTGCAGCGTCGCCAGCGTGACGCCCTCGGCGACCGGCGCGTGCTGCTCGTGGGCACGACGGTCGAGCTCGGCCACGAAGCCGGCTAGCGCAGGTGGCCGTTCGGCGGCTGTCTCGGTGGCCGAGTGGTCGGTCGCCTGCGAGACCAGCGCCTGCAGCGACTCCCAGCGGTCACGCGCCTGGCCACGGGCCGTAGGCGCCTCGGCCGACCAGCCCATGCCCGAGAGCACGGCGCGCACCTGGTCCACCAGCTCGTCCGACTCCTCCGCACCGGCCCGGAGCTGACCCCGCATCAGGGCCAGGGCCTGGCGGACCTCCTGCCGCTCGAAGAACCGGGCGGCCCCGCGTACGACATAGGCGATGCCACGAGCGGTGAGGGCTTCCTCGAAGGACTCCGACTGGGCGTTGATGCGGAACAGCACGGCCATCTCGCGCAGCGGCACGCCCAGCCTGGTCAGCCGGCTGACCTCGTCGGCGACGGCTGCCGCCTCGGCGACCTCGTCGGTGGCCTCGCGCCAGGTGATCTCCGCACCGGCCTCCCGCTGGGCCCGCAGCTGCACGCTGGCCGTGCTCGAGTTCTTCAGCAGCGCGTTGGCGGTCTCGATCACCTGCGGTGTCGAGCGGTAGTTGCGCACCAGCTCCACGTTCGTGGCCCCGGGGAACTTCGAGGGAAACTCGGTGAGATAGCTGGCGCGAGCACCGGCGAAGGAGTAGATCGTCTGGGCCGGGTCCCCGACCACGCAGATCTCGTCGCGGCCACCGAGCCAGAGGTCGAGGAGCGCCGACTGGATCGGGCTGACGTCTTGGAACTCGTCGACGGTGAACCACCTGTACTGCCGGCGTACCTCCGCCGCGACCCGCTCGTCCTCGCTGAGCAGGGCCGCCCCGATCAGCAGGACGTCCTCCATGTCCATCCGGCCCTGGTCACGCTTGAGCTCCTCGTAGCTGCCGAAGACGTGCGCCACGGTCGCTGCGTCGAGCCCGCTGACCTCGCGCCCCCGACCAGGGGCGACCCGCTCGTAGTCGTCGGGTCGCACGTTGCTGACCTTGGCCCACTCGAT